>DOTU01000098.1:5766-8852 GCA_003520965.1 Candidatus Zixiibacteriota bacterium | reverse complement strand
TGGCCTACGATGGTCAAGCCTACGATTCAGCTTCTACCAGGATTTATGTTGCGGAGCAGGGGAATCAATATCCCATACTTGCTCCTATTGGTCCAAGAACCGTTGCCGAGGGAGACAGTCTGGTAATAAACGTCTCGGCTACTGATCCCGAAGGATTTATCCCGTTTCTATATATTGATAATCCACCACCAATCTCGAATTTTGTGGATCTACGCAATGGTACAGGACGGTTAATTTATCATCCTAATTATTATGCGGCCGGCGCTCATGTCGTACGCTTTATTGCCATGGATAACGGCGGGCTTACAGATTATGAAGATGTGACTATTACGGTTACGGACGTTAATCGGTCGCCCTGGATTGTCTTTAGAGGCCCTACCACCGTAACCGAGGGAGCCTCAATCGTTGATACGGTTACGGCTTATGATTCCACTGATTTCCAACCCGGAACGTTGTCGTTGGCTCACGGTTATATGCCACCCAATGCAACCTTTACGGTAATTGGCAATGGTATCGCTCGTTTCACGTTCCAACCAAATTACAATCAGGCCGGGGTTGATTCTGCTTTCTTTGTGGCGGTCGACAGCGATACTCCGCCCCTCTCGGCCAGCAAATGGGTTTATTTTAGAGTCTTAAACAGCAATCGTCGTCCGCAGTTGCAACAGGTGCCTCCCAGCGAGATTAATCAGGGAGATTCGCTAACCCTCAACCTATTGGCCATTGACCCGGACGGCGATCCGGTGACGTTATTTATCAATACTTCCAACTATCCGCCGATACCTGTTAATTCCACATTTGAAGATTTGGGTGGCGGAATTGGCCGCTTTAGATTCCATCCCGATTATACTCAAAGCGGAATATACGTAGTTAATTTCGCGGCCACCGATGGATACCTTACTGACACCAAGCCTGGCCTGATCCAGGTACATGATTTGGGCAATCAGCCACCAACGCTCAACCCGATTGGTCCGTATACCCTAACCGAGGGAGACAGCATCAGGATTCATGTAGTATCTACCGATCCTGATTCCACGGCCTCGACTCTGAGTGTTGACGGTCTTATTCCGGGCATGGTCTTTTCCGATTCGACGAATGGACGCGGAGTATTTCGATATACCGCGCTCTATAATCATGCCGGTGTGCATCATCTAATGTTCCGCGCCTCCGATGGCCAGATGGCTGATTCGGAAGATGTAACCATTACGGTACTCGAGGCTGGCAATCAACGGCCACATTTAGGAATGATTTCCAATCGGACGATCGCGGAGGGCACTACCCTGCGCTTTGGGGTCATTGCCTCCGATGCCGATTCGGTCAATCCGATTCTATCAGTGCATAACTTACCGTTGAACGCCTCTTTTGTGGATAGCAGCAATAGCAGAGGAAGCTTTACATTCACCCCCTCTTATACTCAGGCCGGCATCTATACTGTAACTTTCCTGGCTACTGACGGACAATATCCGGATGTGATCGATTCAGAAAACGTTGCCATCACCGTTACCGACGTCAACAGAGTTCCCACTATAGATTCTCTGGGACCATTCAGCGTTAATGAAGGCGCCAATTTGGCCTTTGCGGTAGTATCTCATGACGAGGATTTCACGATTCCCAGATTGACCGTTGGGCATATTCCGCCCAATTCAACCTTCCTTGATAACGGCGATGGTACGGGATATTTTAGTTTCAATCCTGATTATTTCCAATCTGGAGTTGATTCGGCCCGTTTCTATGCTATTGATGCGGCTGATCCAAATTTATTCAGGTTAAGAACGGTACGCATTAACATCATTAACGTTAACCGTCCACCAGTGCTGGCGCCCATTCCTGCAGATACGAGCATTGGCGACGGATTTATGCTGACAATTAATGTTAGCGCTACAGATCCTGATCTGAACTATCCAATTATTTTCCAGAGAGGTAAACCAGATTCGGCATCGTTTATCGATAACAACAACGGCACCGGTAGATTCCAATGGCGGCCGCGTTATGCTGATATTGGAACCTATCATTTCTATCTGGGATGCCGCGACAGGACGAATCCCGCTATCTCGGATTCGCAGTTTGTGACACTTCACGTTATTTCTGCCGGAAACCATCCGCCGATTTTTGTCAGAATACCTGATCAAAGGCTCAAGGCCGGCATCGATACCTTGAACCTTAACATAACGGCCAGTGATTTCGATGGCGATCCACTGACGATAAACCATATCGGCGACCTGCCTTTTGGGATGACATTTATCGATCATGGCAACGGCACCGCTGCAATATACTGGGTGCCTCTTGCGGCGCAGCGCGGAGATACGCTTGTTTCCCTGGTCGCACAAGATCCTTTGGGCCTGACCGATTCGATGACCATCCATTTCTCGGTTATTACTTATATCCGGGGCGACGCCAATAACAGCGGTGATGTTAACGGTCTCGATGTTGTCTTCCTGGTCAGATATTTCAAGGGCGGCCAAAGGCCTCCAATTATGGAAGCCGCCGACGCAAATGGCAATGGCACGGTCAACGGTTTGGATGTTGTTTATCTTATCAATTACTTCAAAGGCTATGGACCGCCACCACCGCTTAACGTGGGTGATCCGGGCGGGATCGACCCGGTACCGATAAATAAGTTAAGGCACAGTAGCGGTAACATTAAGGTTGATTAGAATGAAACGAGCAATAATAGCAATTTGGCTGCTGGTCTGCGGATTATGGATACCATCTCAGGCCAATAACCAGCCTTATGAACCCCCACCGCAGCTGCTGGATAATTACGATATTTCGTTTGGTCCGCGGCTCTATACCTGTTTGGGGGAACCGCATCTACTGGTCCCCATTAATATTTCGGTCTCGCAGCCCACTACCCTCGTGAAGTTGATAATCGCCTATGATCAGTCAGCCTTAACGCTCAACGTTGTGGCGCCCAATATGTTTTTTCAGAGCTTTATGTACGATGCCAGCCAGCAGGGGCTAATTAAGATTAGCCTGACAACAGACCTTTATCCTCCTCCGGTAATCCCGCCGATTTTTGGTGATACTACATTCGCCTGGCTGGATTTCAGGGTGACTACCAGGGATTTATTCTTCGACTACCTGACCGA
>DOTU01000098.1:0-5434 GCA_003520965.1 Candidatus Zixiibacteriota bacterium | reverse complement strand
CCGAATTTGGGGCTTCATATTGGAGAAGTGCTTCTCTACCATCCGCTTTATGGTGATATTAATCTGAATACATATCCCTGGGAAATCGGTGATGCCGTATTGTTTCTAAACTTCTTCAACGGCATTGCTGAACTCAACCAATGCCAAAAAGCCAACGCCGATTGCAATCGCGATGGCGTCCAGGCCTCAATCGCTGATTTAGTCTACCTGCTTCACAGGCTGACCAACGACTCGATTCTTGTAGATGACCGGCAGTTGTTGCCTTTGGGAAACGTTTTCTGGCAACCATCCGGCGATGCCTCCAAGCTTCAACAAATCTCCCCATCCGATAGAAGCTACGATATCATGGTCCAAAGCGATGTGCCGTTGGGAGGCGCTTCATTCGAAATAGCCCTTGGTGATAATGAGCAGCGCCTTGAGGCCGTGGTACTTGATTCAGCCGCAGATTATATGCAGATGTACTGTTATATTCGAGATAACCGCCTCAAGGTCACAGTGGTAAACTGGGACGAGGCTAATGAGTCGTTTGCCGGGGGCAGGCTCTTTACCTTGTATATTGCGCCTGGCTCAGAAGAGCCTCCGTTCTCTATCGAGAGCTCGGATTTCTCCGATAATCATGGTCAGCGAATCTCGGCCAATTTCCAGGTGGGCGGAACGATATCGATAGGAGAGATTAAGTCGCAGGAAAATATTTTAACAATTTCCGGGTATCCCAATCCGTTCAGGGGAACTACTGCCATAAATTTTGCGGTTCCCAATGCCGGGCAGTATAAATTGACTGTTTATGATATCCTGGGCAGGAAAGTGAAGACCCTTTTGGACGGTTACTGCTCAGCCGGTTCCGGGCAGATAATCTGGGATGGCCGTGATGATGCTGGAGGCGATATTTCCAGCGGGACATATTTTGCGCGTTTACAGGGCGATAAGAAAATTCATATTGCCAAATTGTATTTCTTAAAATAGATTTTAGCCTTTAGTTGCCGGATCTGCTTATTTGAAAGGAGATCTCTATCGTGAAGCGCTATCGAGCGGGCCTGGCGATGCTGCTGGCCACAATTGTCATAATTCCCACTCTTACAAAAGCCACATATTTGCAGGATGGAATTACCTATTCGTCCAACGAGATCGTAATTGCCATAAAAGCCAATTATGCTCCAGTTTCACCCATATTAAAAAATGGGATCATGGTTTCTGGCCTGAATGAGATCGACGCGTTGAACCGCAAATTTTCCGTAGTTAAAATGTGGCCTCTTTTCCCAAAAGCCGAAAAGCACGGCGAGCCGGCTATGGCCGGATATTACTCGCTAACCTTCCGCGATGGCCTTTCATTACAGGCGGTCCTTGAAGAGTACGCAAAACTACCTATAATCGAACATGTTGAGCCGGTAGGAATCCATCGCGTATCTTATACTCCCAACGATCCTTCGCTTAGCTCCCAGTGGGCTATGACTACAATAGATGCCAGGCAAGCCTGGGATATTGGACGGGGCGACTCCACTGTACCGCTGGGAATTGCCGATACCGGAGTCGATTGGGATCATCCCGATCTCGATGGCAATATCTGGTACAATTTTGATGATCCTGTTGACGGTATTGATAACGACGGCAATGGTTATATTGATGATATCCGCGGCTGGGATTGGGTAGATTTTACTGCATATCCCGCTCCCGACCCTGGGGACGACGGCCTCTCGCCAGATAACAATCCTATGGATTATTACGGTCATGGCACCCATTGTGCCGGTATCGCTTCTGCTGAAACTAATAATGGCACAGGCGTGGCGGGAGTGGGGTTCAAATGCTCCATCATGTGCCTTAGAATCGGTTGGAAGGCCACCAATGGCAATGGTTATGTAAGTATGAGTTACGCCGCCTCAGCCTTCTACTATGCCGCCAATAATGGCGCCAGAGCGATCAATTGCTCTTGGGGCTCCGATAATTCGGGGGGAATCTCAACGGCTACCGCTTATGCTGTTGGTTATCCATACTACGTAGTAATAGTATCTGCCGCAGGCAATGACAATAGTCAAACTGCTCCTTATCTTTGTAGCCGAAGCGACGTCATCGCGGTAGCAGCTACCGATCAATCCGATCAAAAAGCCAGCTTCTCAAATTATGGTACCTGGGTTGACGTCTCGGCTCCCGGGGTAAGTATTTATTCAACTTATTTTGATAATACTTACACTTATATGGATGGCACATCAATGGCGGCTCCACATGTTGTCGGCCTGGTAGGGCTCATTCGGGCTGCCGTTCCCTCATGGTCACGCACACAAGTAACATCGCGAATATTAAATACCGCCGAAGATATCGATGCCTTGAATCCCGGTTATGAGGGAAAGCTTGGTTCCGGGCGCATAAATGCCGCCTTAGCCATGGCTGGGTTGGGAGTAAATTTAGCGACGCCGATACCTATTTCGCCAATTTTAAATAATTGGATTAATCTACCCCATACCAGATTCACCTGGAGCGATACTTCTCTGGGAACGAAATATCACATTCAAGTCGATCAGCAGTCTAACTTTGGTTCTCCTAATATTAACGATTCCACTATTACCGATACCACCTTCGTTTCCCCCGATAGCCTCGTTGACGGCACCTGGTACTGGCATATCAGGGGTGGCATAGGGGAGTTTTGGACGGACTTTTCGGCAAATCAACCGTTCAGGATCGATACCCGAAAGCCCAATACAGCGGTGCTATTGACGCCGGTTTTAAACTCATCCACAAACAATCTCCGGCCCTATTTTAGCTGGCAACCTGTGACCGATGTCGGGGGCTCGGGGATTAGCTTCTATTATATCGATATTGATAACGATTCGCTCTTTAATCAGCCCCTTTTAAGTCATGACTCCCTGCAGATTACCCATTTCGTACCAAACTATGACTTACCGGGCAATTCACGTATTTTCTGGCGAGTGCGCGCCCGCGATGTGGCTGGAAATTACGGTCTTTACGCTACCAGTAAGTTCAATATCGATAACACCGCTCCACCGGCTCCAATCGCCTTTAGCGTAAGCCCGCATAGCTGGACCGCGAATCCGAGCTTCACCCTAACCTGGACGAACCCAATCGATCCCTCCGGAATCAGTTCGGCTTATTATAAGGTTGGCTCCGCCCCAACATCAAATACCGATACCAGCGGGCACTTCTCGGGAACCCCTCCGGCAGCGTATACTGCCCATAACACAGGACCATCACTTATCTATCTCTGGCTGGTTGACGGCGTGGGCAATAGCTCCTATTTGCAGCGGGCGCAAGATACGATTAAGTACGATAATACCCCGCCATCGGGTTCTATCGCCTCATCTCCCTCAATTAGCGGCGAGTTAAGCTTCAATGTCTCTTGGAGTTCCGGTTCCGATGTTGGCTCCGGCCTGGCAGGTCTGTATGATGTGCGCTCCAAAGACAGCCTTGACGCAGTTTGGAGCAATTGGTTGGTAGGAGTATCTGGCTTATCCGCTACTTTTAACGGACAGCATGGCCATTCCTATTATTTCGAAGCTCGGGCACGCGACCTGGTAGGAAACCTCGAGCCGTTCGAGGGGATCACCGAAACTTCCACGCATGTCGATACAACTTACGCCGGCCCCGCTTATTTACCCGGTGACGCCAACGGTTCAGGCACCGTAAGCGGATTGGATGTGGTCTTTCTAATCAGGTTTTTCAAGGGTCTTGGCCCAGCTCCCGATCCATTGCTCAGCGGGGACGCCAATGGTTCCTGCACGGTAAGCGGTTTGGATGTTACCTATCTGGTGCGATACTTCAAGGGTGGTCCAGCCCCCTTTATAGGCGATTGTAAGAGATAGCCAGTCCTGCAATGCTCGTGATTCAAGAGCGGCAAAGCGTCAACGGTATGCCTGGCTATCCTCCGGGGCCCGATTTACCGGCAACCAAGCGCGTTTTAAGCATAAAAAGATGTTTTTTTCGAAGAGAGACAAGATAGGACACGAAAGTAGGAGCAATAATCTTCCTAAGATATTTTATATCAAGAACTAAGCCGCTTTATTTACCAGCGCTTCGGGGTTTTGATTAAAAAATCGGGTCTTCTACTCCAGAAGACTCGATTTCTTTATAGGAAAAGTTGCATTATTGGCTTGACAAGTTTTTACCAAATCATATATTATTTCACGCGGGATATTGAGTGTGAGGATCCTGCTATTTTAGGAGCCGATCACTTCTATAGCCCTTCAGGTCCAACAAAAAAACTTCGCTGGAGGATCTTTCGCTAAAGTCTAAAATAAAAATTAGTTCGGTTGACGTTACGTTACAATCAGTGTTAATAATTGTGAGTAAAATGATCGCAAAGGGGGTGAATCGATAAGCTGTACCTTTAAAGTAATTGTTGTTACTTCAAAGTAACCTTAAAAAAATCAAAACAGGAAATCAGGCTTTTTAGGTTTCGTTCGTAGTTTTTACTCTTCCTTCAAACCAAAGATAAATTGGAGAACGATATGAAGAAAATTCTTCTATTGTCCCTGGTCCTTACAATATTGTGTTGGGGCTTCGCTTCTGCGGCTAACGTTTCAACGTCCGTAAAAGGAAGCGACCAGACAAAGGTTGTCAAGGCCACACCGAAAAAAGTTCCTGTCTCACTTCGCGAGGGCGCTCCGAAGATTCAGGCCATATCTCCTAATTCCACAACAAATGTTGGAGAAAAGGCAACAGCGCCTATCATGAAGTCGACTGACAAGTCCATCACAGCCACAAAATCACCGGTCACTTTAAAAAATGAACAACCCAGGACCGATAAAGAACCGGCGCAATTTGTTACTCCTTCGACCAAGTATAATGGTCCCGGTCTTGTACCCTCCTGGTATAGCCCGTCCTTGGCTACCGATAACCTTCTGACCGAGGGTTTCGAGGGTGGCGCTCTTCCGTCTGGTTGGGTTGATTCTCCCGGAACCAGCCCCTGGCTTTATAACAACGGAACCTATCATGGTCCCGGCGCTCCCCACGGTGGAAGTTATTGCGCTTACTTCGACATTTGGAATTATGATTCCGGGCTTTCCGATAGCTTGGAAACCCCAGCCATTGATTTCTCCGCCCACAGCGGTTCCTACTTACTCAGTTTCTGGTACTGGCATAGTTCCGGTTCCGATTACGCAAAAGTATTACTTCAAGAAGGCGCTACCGTTACTGTGCTGCAAACGCTGCCAAACTTAGCCGCCTGGACGCAAATTGTAATTCCGTTTAGCTCGTCATACAATGGCGGCCGTATAATATTCTACGGCTATAGCTATTACGGTTCCTACAATCCTTCCATCGACGATGTTGCGATCGATGACGCCCCGTCCACAGGTCGTTGCTGCTACGGCGACCCGCTCGCCCCGTCCTGCGCCGACAATGCAGTTGGCGAATGCGATGCCCTGGGCGGCACCTGGAACCCACTTGCCACATGCGCCGGCGATCCTTGCCCAGTCGCAGTGTTGGG
>DOTU01000326.1 GCA_003520965.1 Candidatus Zixiibacteriota bacterium | reverse complement strand
GGTGCGGATTTCGGTGAGGGAGGCGAAGGGTGGCTGCGCATATCGCTTTGTCTTAACGAAGCGATTCTCTCCGAAGCGTTGAAACGTCTTTCCGAGCATTCCAAGATTTGGCAGAGAAAATTCAGACCGGAGGAATAATGGCATCTGCCGGTTACATAGCTATTGAAGGACCGATTGGTGTCGGAAAAACCACGTTGGCCGAGGAATTAACAGCTCATTTCAAAGGCCGCTTAATCTTAGAGCTCGCCGAAGAAAACCCGTTTCTAACAGATTTCTATAAAAGCCGTGAACGCTTTGCGTTTCACACTCAAGTCTTTTTTCTAATGAGTCGTTACCGTCAGCAAGAGGAGTTTTCGACATACGACCTGTTCAGCGAGGCCGTTATTTCGGATTATCTATTTGCCAAGGACAGGATTTTTGCGTCGATAAATCTCTCCGAGCAGGAGCTGGCGCTCTATGATCGTGTGGCTACAGTATTGGAGCAAAATATCGTTTGGCCCGATCTGGTTATTTATCTGACTGCTTCGGTCGATGTGCTTTTAGAGCGGATTAAGCGCCGTAACCGCAGCTTTGAGAAAGGATTCGACCGGGAATACCTGGAAATGTTATGCGAGGCTTACAGCAATTTCTTTTTCTATTATAACCGTACGCCGCTTTTGGTTATCAGGACCGATGATTTTGATTTCCGGCGCGATAGCGATAAATTTAACTACCTGGTTGAAAAAATAATATCGAAACCGACCGGAACAGAGTATATTTCATCGTTTGAAAATCGGTGGTAATCAGGTCGCCGAGGATCATATTCGGCTTTTCTGAAAGGGGTGGTTTATGGCATATGTCAGGCTCATGAATATGACATTCTACGGATTTCACGGGGTAGCTGCCGCGGAGAAGGAAACCGGGCGTCGCTATGAGGTTGACTGCGAACTGGAATGCGATATTTCCAAGGCCGCCAAGAGCGATCATCTCGATGACACAGTCAACTATGTTTCGATCTATGAAGTGGTTGAGGAGTTTCTGGAACGGCATCGTTATAATCTTTTAGAGACGCTGGCCGAGCGTTTGCGAGCCGAGATTCAAAGGCGGGTCGGCGCTCCAAAAGTGACAGTGCGAGTCAGGAAACGAATTCCACCGGTGCCGGGTAATATCGATTATATCGAAGTTGAAGCAACAGGATAAGAGGAGTTTGTAAATGGCAGATGTTTTTCTGGGGTTGGGGTCTAACCTTGGAGATAAGATAGCTAATATCAGGGAGGCGTTAGGGCTTTTGGATAAATCAGGGAAAGTAAAGGTATTGTCTTTATCGTCGCTTTATGAGACCGAGCCCGTTGGAGTTTCCAACCAGCCGGAGTACGTTAACTGTGTAGCGCAAGTTGAAACAATACTCGATCCCCATTCGCTTCTGAATATGTTAAAAGTGGTTGAAGCAAGCATGGGACGAAAACCCAATATGCATCTCAGGCCACGCGTGATTGATCTCGATATTTTGCTTTATGATGAGATTGATCTGGAATCGTTGGAGCTTGTGATTCCTCACTCTCGCCTTAAATCCAGGCGATTCGTACTTGAACCGCTTCTGGAGATATCTCCACAGGCAAGCGACCCTATTAGCGGAAAGCCTTTTAGCGATTTTTTGGCGGATGTCTCATCGCAAAAGATAAAAAAAATAGCATCAGCAAATGAGGTATGGCATGGCCCAGGGCGGTCCACAGAAACCTGATAGCGGTAAGGTTACAACGCGCACCTTCCGCCGAATGAAGCAGGAGGGGCGCAAGATTGCAGTCCTGACAGCTTACGATTTTCCCACAGCCAGAATTATGGATCAGGCGGGGATCGATTGTATTCTTGTGGGCGATTCCGCGGGGACCGTAGTTGCGGGCCATAAGAATACGCTTCCGATAACAATGGATGAGATGATCTTTCTCTGCCGGGCCGTTATGCGGGGGGTCGAGCGGGCTTTGGTAGTTGGTGATATGCCTTTTATGAGCTTCCAACCCTCTGAAGAAGAGGCTATTAAAAACGCAGGACGATTTCTCAAAGAGGGCGGCGTACAGGCAGTCAAGCTTGAAGGCGGTTCAGAAATCGCACCCCTCATAAAAAAATTGGTTGATTACGGCATACCGGTTATGGGGCATATCGGCCTGACACCTCAATCGCTCAATAAATTTGGCGGCTATCTGGTTATGGGCAAAACTGAGCGACAACAACAATATTTCCTGCGTTCCGCTCAGGATTTGCAGGATGCGGGATGTTTCGCTATCGTTTTGGAATCTATGCTGCCCGATCTGGCTCTGGAAATATCTGAATCGCTTAAGATTCCCACTATCGGTATCGGCGCCGGAGTTGGATGCGACGGTCAGGTTTTGGTCGTTTCGGATATGATTGGTTTGTTCGAGGAGTTTCGTCCGCGCTTTGTGAGAGCTTACGCCAATGTAGCCGATGTCATCCGCAAGGCTGTGACATCATACATAGATGATGTAAAAGAAAGCCGATTCCCGGATAAGAGCGAAAGCTACGGATAAAACCTTGCCGCTTCTGATCGTAAAATCCCCCCATAAAATGCAGGCGTTATCGGAGTCGTTGCGTTTGGACGGCAAAACTATTGGCCTGGTACCTACCATGGGAGCGCTTCATGACGGACATCTGAAACTTGTCGAAAAAGCTGTCAAGCGGGCCGATATTGTCATTGTCTCGATCTTTGTTAACCCCGCTCAGTTTGGTCCGGGGGAGGATTTCAGCAAATACCCTCGCGCCTTCAAATCCGATTGCTTAAAAATAGAGCGGGCCGGAGCTAATATTATCTTCCACCCGTCGGTTGATGATATTTATCCTCCGAGATTTGGCACTTATATCGATATGGGATGGATGGGGGAGATGCTCGAAGGTGAAAGACGGCCGGGACATTTCAAGGGCGTAGCCACTATCTGCGCTAAGTTATTCAATATTACCAAACCTCATTTCGCGGTTTTCGGTCAGAAGGATGGCCAACAACTGGCGGTAATCCGGCAAATGGTGCGTGATCTGAATTTCAATCTGGAAATCATCAAGGGGCCAATTGTACGGACCAAAGAAGGCGTGGCCATGTCATCGCGACATGCGTATTTATCTGAAAATGATCTTGTCAAGGCGCAGGTGATAAAGCTCTCGCTCGAATTGGCACGGCGTCTTATCAAAAGAGGCATTAGAAGCGCCAGCGCAATTGAACGATGGATGCGAAAGCTCATCGAATCTGTTCCCGGTGTTAAGGTTGATTATATCGCCTTCAACCGCTGGGACGATCTTGCGCCGCTGAAAAAGCTTTCCGGCGAAGTGATGATCTCGTTGGTGGTGGTTATCAGTGGTGTGAGGCTTTTGGATAATACGATTGTCAAGATATAAGCTTATTAGGCGGACACATTGGTCCGCCCCTACGCTAAATACCAGGACATTGTAGGGGCAAACCAAGGTGTTTGCCCCTTAATTAATTAAAAGAAAAAGTGCCCCTGTAGCATCAGGTTCCAGTACTTATCGCTAATCAGGCCATCGTCATAATATCTTATTATCGGTTCTAACTCCATAAATCCGATTGGGAAATAATCCAGATGAAACGAATAGCGGTTTACGGCGCCGCTTTTAAGGTCAATATTGGGGTCGAGGTAATCGTAATCACCTTCGATATAAAGCCCCTGCTGAATTCTAAATGACAGACTTTGAGTCGTGGCCATCGCGGTTATACCACTTTTTTGTTTTAGCCAATCGACTTCGCCTAAATGAATGAGCCGCCCCCCAAGCAGATTGATATAATAGAACGGCCCATACTCATCGACAGTATTTATTCCGGTATCGTTACGCCAATAAGAACCGCCGAGCCCCAGACCCAGGAATGCAATATGTTTTCGATACTCCAGGCGTGCTGAAAAAGCTTTTCCTTTATCATTATCAAACGGATTAACTTGATCGGAACTGCCGTTAAAAAGACCAATATTGGCTGAGATACTCGATGGATATATTCCAATCTCGATCCCGGTATCGAAATAGGTTGGCGGCCAAAGCATCGCCTCTCTTACAAAAGAGGAGTGATCCTGAAACCGCCATCCATACGATGGTTGAAATTTGCCGACTTTGAGAATACCCTGATAGGGAAGGTAATTGGCTACACCATATACCTCATATTCCGAATTGATTCCTTTGGCGAGAGTCAGATTGAAGCGGTTTGTTAATTGGGCGTTGAGATAGAGGTTCCCTTCCATTTGGAAGAAACTCGACTGCTTGTTGTTGTCGTTATAGATATATAGGGTCCGGGCGTCCATGCCGATGGAGAAAACGTCGGAGAAACTTGGTTTGACAGATGTGGCCGATTTATGCGCCGGAAGCTCGGTTTGCGCGAAATTTTGAGCGCCGTAGATATTGCGCAT
>DOTU01000077.1:806-4835 GCA_003520965.1 Candidatus Zixiibacteriota bacterium | reverse complement strand
ATTGGGCCGAGTTTCGTCTGCTCTCTGCGTGAATAGCGCGAGCTAAAACCTCTTTTCCGGTGCCCGATTCGCCGGTGATTAACACGGTGACATCGGAGCCTGCGGCCTTGGCGGCCAAACGCTTGATTTCGATAATTCCGGGGCTGGCTCCGATAAAAGACTCAAATCCCGTGGCCAGGTTTTCCTTCAATACTATATTTTGCTTTTTAAGAAGCCTCTGCTCAATTGAATTTTTTATGGCGATCTTGATTTCTTCAATTTTAAACGGCTTGGTGATATAGTCGTGAGCGCCGCTTTTTAACGCTTCCACGGCGGTATCGATCGATCCGTAAGCGGTCATGACTATGAAATCAAGATTCGCATCGGTCTTCTGCCCTGCCTTGAGAAGCTCAAGGCCCGACATCTCGGGCATCATTAAATCAGTGATAACCAGGTCAAATCTCTTGCCCTGATCGGAAACACTTTGTTTGAGCTTGGATATTGCCTGATGAGCCGAGGTGTGGGTTTCGACAGCGTATCCTTCTTTACCCAGCATGATCCTAAGAAATTCGCACATTGACGATTCATCGTCGACCACCAGAATACGGGTTCGTACCTGTTGTTCCTTGTGTGTTGCAATCGCTGTTTTCATAATGTAATAACCCACTATATGAATCGGTTGAACTGGTAGTTAGCTTTAATGGGGGAAATCGAATATATGGGATTCACCCCATAGGGAAAAGGATGTTTTAGATTCTGTTTCCAAGGCGAATGTCAGCCGCAGTAATACAAAAAAATAATAGATAATGTAGAATGCGATTATGTAGGGGCACGATTCATCGTGCCCATTTATCACAAAATATATTCCTTAAATAGACAAATATTGATACTATTATGTAGGGGCACGGCTTGCCGTGCCCGGCTTACTAAAATTATTTTTAATTAAATTTTGTAATCAAGTAAGGAGATTACATCACTTGGCATAATACAGGAAGCCAACGGTGTCTGCCACACCGAACACAATACCGCCCCTATCCCCCAATTTCCAACATCCGCTCCAACGCGGTCCTGGCATCGGTTTTAATCTCGTCATCGATCATTATCTGAGGGATAGTATCGAGATTTTCAACAGTATAGCAGAGATCAGCCAACGACGTTCTAAACATATTCGAACAGATAGCGCACGATTCGCCCGACAACTCGAAAATATTCTTGTCAGTATGAGTCCTCGCCAGGCGTGAGACCAGATTCAACTCCGTGCCGATCGCAATTGTTGATCCTATCGCCGCGGTCTCCACATATCGAACTATAAACGCCGTCGAGCCTACCGCGTCAGCCCCATCAACCACTTCTTGTCTGCATTCAGGGTGAACAACGATTTTCACCTTCGGCTCGCGCGCCCGCCATTCATCAATATGGTCTTTAGTGAATTTGGTATGCACATAGCAGTATCCCGGCCAGAGTATCACCTTGGCGGCAATTATTGCCTGTTGATCGGTTTTGCTAATCTGGGAATCAGGCTTGAAAAGATAGACCTGTTCCGGTTTTAGCCCCATCCGCTTGGACGTGTTTCTTCCGAGATGCTGATCGGGGAAAAAGAAAAGCTTCTCCCCTCTCTCAAACGCCCACTTGAACGCAACCTCCGCGTTTGACGATGTGCAAATCAAGCCGCCGTTCCGCCCGGTGAACGCTTTTAGCTCTGTTAAGGTGTTCATATAGGAAATCGGCATAATCGTAGAAGATGGGCAAACCTGCTTTATACTTTCCCAGGCCTCGTTGACTTGCTCGACCGAGGCCATATCGGCCATGGGGCATCCTGCCGACAGGTTAGGCAGATAGACTTTCTGCTCGGGACGGCAAAGAGTTCGGGCCGCCTCGGCCATGAAACGAACCCCGCAGAAAACAATATACTCAGCTTCAGCCGATTTTGCGGCGATACGCGATAATCCGTAAGAGTCGCCGATATAATCGCCCAAACTGACAATCTCGTATCTTTGATAATGATGGGCCAGCACTACCAGACGCTTGCCCATCCTCTTCTTTACTGCTTCGATACGTGCGGTGAGTTCATCATCTCCCGCCGCACGGTAATTCTCTGGGAGAGAGTTCATTACATTTCTGTCATAAAGGATCGATCCAGCTCTTTCTGGATCAAATCCTCATGTTTGCGCTCCTCGGCGGCTAAAAATTCAAACATCTTCTTTGCCCCGGGATGATTGACCACCTTGGCGCATTCCTCATAAAATTTACGAGCTTTCATCTCCTGTACCAATGCCATTCTTACCGCTTCCGCCGGCGATGTATTCCTATCGACTCTTAATTCAAAAGCGCCTTCGCTTTTTTTCTCATCCGCCATAATCTCTCCTTTATTCAAATTATCTTAAGTGCATTTTTGACTGCGATTCGTGCTTCATAAATCCCGGTTGAAAGAAGTTTAATCTTCCCGGGATAATAGGCGATATCCCCTACCGCATATATACGCTTAAAACTGGTTTGCATCCGCGAATCGACCTTTATCTGGCCGCCAACTGTCTCGATTCCAAAATTCGAGAAGACAGTTTGACGAGGTTGCGGTTCTACCAAGCTGATTACCGCATCAATATCGATCGAGCGCTCCTCTCCGCTTTCTTTATTTTGCAGGATTAGGTATTGAGGCGTCTTGTGGCCGATAATTTGCTTTATTTTCCACGGCTTGCAGATAATCTCGCCTTTTGTTTCTAAACTCTTTACTGTCTTCTCGACCGCCTCTGTAGCTTCACCTGTCAGCCAGATAAAATCTGAATTTGCTGTATCGATATTTTCAAAATACTCAATATCAATATGCGTGCCCGGGATAACCGCCACCTTACGCCCTTTGATTGCTTCCGGTTTAGGCCAATTTTCAAATATACCGTAACCGTTCCAGTTTTCGATTTGAACTGAATCGGATAGCGGTGAAAGGTATGCCTTCAATCCCGATGCAATAAGCACTGTCGAGGATAAATATTCACTCTTATTGGTTTTTACGATTACCGTATCTTTGCTTCCCTTTGTAAGCTCGGTTACATATTCCCCGAGCCGGGTTGCCATTCCCAGGGTTGTGGCCTTGTGGATAAGATCGCTGACCAGGTCCCGTCCCTTAATCACCTGAACTCCCGGAAAATTATAAACATCCTTATCCGGATAAATCGCCAGCATCATCCCTCCGAGATCGAATCTCGATTCGATAACCTGACACACAGCCCCTAATTCACCTGCGGCGCCCGCTGCGAACAAACCGACTGGCCCGCCGCCAATTATGGTCATATCAATAATACTTGATGTCAAATAGCTCCCTAATACAAAGCGGCGTTCGATTCCTAATCCAGCTCAACAAAATCATCCGCATTGGCCCCGCAGTTGGGGCATTTCGGCGGTGGCTCAGCCCCTTCATGAATATGCCCGCAAACCGTGCAGATCCACTTTTTCATTACTCCTCCATCATGGCTGAATCGGATATCGAGAACCAGTATAGATCACCCGATAATGCGGCCCTCTCGGAAACAAGATAATTGAAATGCCCATCTTCCTCGCGCTCCAGTTCCTCGAATATCAATCGGATCTTATTATCGGTGGCAATAGAAGCCCCGCGCTGATAAAACTTGGCCGATGTTGTCTCCGCCTCGATTGCCATTTCCAACACCCCAAGCACCTGTGTGCGATCGTTGACCCTGAGCGATGCGATGGCCTTGATGATATCCGGAACCCCCTTTTGGGGAAGCGACTGCGGTTCTTTGCCGACAATTTTGCGGTAAAGATCCTCCATCATCACCTGATGCCTGGCTTCATCGCTCGCCAGCCCCTCGATTCGCTTCTTGACCACGGGGTTGGAAATTTTCTCGGATAGATTCTGGTAAAACCTGTGTCCCTGGATTTCGGTAACTACCGCTACTCCCAGGATATCCTCAATAGTCATCTTCTCAATTTGCATCAGACCGCCTTTAATTGATTTCTTTCAATTAGTTCGCCATATCGAATGGTCATAATATGAAATTTCAACGGTAAATAGTCAAGGAGGAACAAATCGGGGAT
>DOTU01000077.1:0-477 GCA_003520965.1 Candidatus Zixiibacteriota bacterium | reverse complement strand
TCTACCCCAAGGATATCAAAGCCAAAGATTATCTTTCTAACTATTCCACCCATTTTAATACAGTCGAAATAGACTCCACATTTTACGGTATTCCCCGAAAAACATCGGTCGAAAGCTGGTACCGGGCTGTTTCCCCTGGATTTAAATTTGCTCCCAAGTTTCCACAGGAAATCACTCACCATTCAGATCTAACCGGCGTCGAAGATCTACTATCAAAGTTTCTCGATACAATGGCGCTGTTAAAAGAAAAGCTGGGTCCGATACTTCTTCAGTTTCCTTATTCGTTCAAGCCGGAAATGTTTAACAATCTGGCGAAATTCCTGAAGCTATTGCCGTCGGGATTTGATTTTGTTGTCGAAATACGAAACCGTAAATGGTTGACCGACAAATTTTACGATCTGCTCCGTAAGGAGGGCGTGGGGCTGGCCCTTCTGGAGCATCCCTGGATGCCTAAAATTGAAACGGTCACTTCTAATA
>DOTU01000030.1:526-11908 GCA_003520965.1 Candidatus Zixiibacteriota bacterium | reverse complement strand
GGTCATGCCTATACGACAATTTTAGCTGATGTCCTCTCGCGTTATCATCGCCTTTTTGGGGACGATGTTTATTTTCTAACCGGCACCGATGAGCACGGCCAGAAGCTTCAAGAAGCAGCTGCCAAAAACGGCCTTAGTCCTCAGGAGTTTTGCGATAAGATGGTGCTTCGTTTCCAGAAAGTCTGGGAACGGCTCAATATCAGCAACAACGATTTTATCAGGACCACTGAAAACCGGCATATAAAGGTAGTTACGAAAATTCTGCAGGAAATATATGACAAAGGCGAAATTTATGCCGCCGATTACGAGGGTTGGTATTGCACGCCTGACGAACGTTTCTGGACCGAGAAGGATGTGACCGATGGGAATTGCCCCGAATGCGGCCGTCCGGTAAGTAAAATTACGGAGAAGAACTATTTCTTCAAGATGTCCAAGTATCAGGATTGGCTTGTTCAATATATACAGGCTAATCCAAATTTCATTCAGCCCGATTTTCGTCGTAATGAGGTCTTAGGATTCCTTCGGCAGCCGCTTGGCGATCTCTGTATTTCGCGGCCCAGATCGCGTATGGCCTGGGGGATTGAGCTGCCGTTCGATAAGGATTATGTCTGCTATGTCTGGTTTGACGCCTTGATCAATTATATCACTGCAATCGGCTTTACCACTGACGAGGCCAAGTTCGGCAAATGGTGGCCCGCGGTTCATCTGATCGGTAAAGATATCTTGACCACGCACGCTGTTTACTGGCCGACAATGCTTAAGGCAATGGGATTGGCGCAGCCTGAGACGATTTTCGCTCATGGTTGGTGGCTTTCAGGCGAGACCAAGATGTCAAAATCGCTGGGTAATGTGGTTAAACCGCTTGAACTGGCTGATAAATACGGCGTCGACCCGTTCCGGTATTTCCTCATAAGAGATATGACCCTCGGCCAGGATTCCAGCTATAGCGAGGATTCGTTTATTGCTCGATACAACTCCGACCTGGCCAACGATCTGGGAAATTTGCTTTCTCGAGTTTCAAAAATGGTTGAATCCTATACTGACGGCATAATCCCTCAACCGGCGCCAGGCAGTGATTCCGATTCTGAGCTTGTTAAAATCGCCGAGGGATTGCTGGGCACATTTAAGGAGAAGATAGAAACTTTCAAGCTCAATGTTGCCCAAGAGGACATCATGGAGTTGGTTCGCGCCACCAACCGTTATGTGGAACAGAATCGCCCCTGGGATCTGGCCAAGAAAAACGAAGCCGAGCGGCTGAATACAGTTCTCTATTTCGGGGCCGAGGCTCTTCGATTGGCGGCGGCGCTTCTTTCACCAGTGATGCCTGAAAAATGCCGTGAGATAAGAAATCAACTGGGTTTATCTAATGAAAGCTCGGAGGCCTTCAAACTCGCCTGGGGCGCGCTAAAACCGGGCACTAAGCTTGGCAAAGGGGAAACGCTTTTCCCCAGGCTTAAGCGCGAGGTTGTGGAGGCTATTCCTTCCAGAGTTCAGATAGCGCCAGCAGGGTCCAAAGGCCCAACTGTCAGCTATGACGATTTCGCTAAGATTGAATTTCGAACGGCTAAGATAATCTTCGCCGAGAAGGTTGAAGGCGCTAACAAGCTTCTGAAACTTCAGATCGATCTGGGCGGTGAGACCCGTCAGATTGTGGCCGGTGTCGCTCAGTATTATTCGCCGGAGGAGATTACTGGAAAGATGATCATTGTGGTTGCCAATCTCGAACCCGCAAAAATTCGGGGAGTCGAATCTAACGGAATGCTTCTGGCTGCCAAGTCTGGCAATGATCTTGTCCTATTAACGACAGAGAAAGACATACCCCCCGGAGCCAAAATAAGTTAGTTCTAATTGATAATATTTATGGAAGCCGGTGATCTGTAAGATCTTCGGCTTTTTCGTATCGCCTGGCCCGCGGGTTCCGCTCGCGACCTCTTAGGTCGCGTCTGAAATTCGATTGGGGCCACCAATCTTTCCAATTGGCTGAATGCCATGCCCCAATCGGATTTCAATCTTTCGACCCTTTAGGTCGAAAGGCGGAACCCGCGGGCCAACCGCCTCCATCCGCAACAAGCAAAGGCGCCGGGAGAGATCCCGACGCCCAAATCTTTTGCCTATTATCGAAATTGGTGTTACTTGTTTTCCTGATGACAGATAAAAAGTGAGCAACGGGGAATCCCGCCTCGGAGCACATACTGAATATCCATACCGTTAACGCTGCACGAACCGTTATAATCCATTTGGGAATATGGAACAACCGCGGAAGCTCTCCCCTTCATCCAAGATAGAAAGAGGGTGATGTCCAATACATTGAACGAATTGCTGGCGTTAATATCGCCCGGGACAAACGGGCATTGGTCGTCAGGCAGAATACAGCAAGTATCAGGATGAATGCAATTTCCTACCACTGGCTTCGTGCAAGGATTTTGGGCGAATGCCGATCCCGTGAAGATTATTGCCCCTAATACCAACAATAACAGCCGCTTACGCATACAGGCCTCCTGAAAAGTTTAAAGGACGGCAAATATTCTATTCTACAATATATTTATATCGGCAGAGTTGATGTTGAAATTAGAACCTATTTACGGGGAAAGTTCTTTAATCCGTCTGAGAGCCATCTGGCTTTCAGGAAGGGATGGCGCAAGATGGGTGAATCGGGTGTAGCTCTCGATAGCCCTGACCGTATCGCGCAGTTTCTGATCATAAAGAATTGCCAGATTGAATATGAGCTTGGGATCGGCCTCGGGATAGCCCAATGCCGATTCAAAGCCATCAATAGCATCTCTATACTCTCCCCGGCTTACGCCCTGGTAAGCTTGAACCAGAGCCAGGTTATATTTGGCATCGGTGTTGTGTTCGTTTAAATCAATCGCCTGTTGATAGAAACCAATAGCCTCATCGAACATACCCCTATCTTTCTTCAAGTTTCCTAAATTGGTATAGATATTAGCTTTCTCATTGGCTGTCAAATGCCAGGATTTCAGGGCCTTAGCATATTCCATCTCAGCCAAGTTTGGTTGATGGGCACGCCTGAAAAAGATCCCCATACTGTTATGGAGTGATGCTTCTCCAGAGTGCGATGCTAAATCGACCGCGGTTCGGAATTCATATTGCGCACTGGTCGTATCTCCGGCGGCTAAAAGGTCTTCTCCACTGCACAGCCTGACATTGCAAAGCATAATGATTCCCTTGATATCAAGATGATTCAATTGATTCTCATAGGTGAGGATCTGTTCATTCTCCCGGATGGCCGGAACCAATGGCCATTTCCCGACATGATATACCAGCCCCATAGGCGAGAGTGTCAACGCATCATAATTAATCGGAGCTCCCCGTCTCAGCAGGTGCTCTTTGACAATGTATGCCTTTGGTCCTTGGAGTATTTTCATACACAGCTCTTGTTCTGATGGCCCAGACACTCCCCGCGCTAAACCCAGGCGGTCTCTGAGAAGACCAACAGTCACGATCGGATCATATATCTCCAGGTCCAGCCTGATATGCTCCACATAATGGAGATAGTTAACTGATGTACTGGCGTTATCGCCAACCAAAACCAACACCGAATTCGAAGGGATTGAACTTAGGATATTGGCTCCATAGTCTCGTGCCAGCAAATTATTAGATTGATCGTTTTGCTTGTAATTTGCTCCCAGGGCGCCAATTGCTATAATTGCCATGACAACAATGGCCCCAATCTCCCATCGGCGAGGTAGGACCGTGCTTAAAACCCATTTCACCAGAAATATCAGACCTACGCAGGAAAGGAAAATTGAGATCAGATAATATTGCTCGATATCGGGGATATCATACAGTCCTACAGTTAGAAGATTGAAGATTACTATTATCACCAAAGTTAATCTTATATTTTTACGAGTGCCGGGCGCGAATGCAATCCCGATAATTCCCAAAATACCCAGCCAAAGCGGAAACTGCTCTCCTATGATGATAAGCGAGCGCCAGATATTTTCGTAATAATTACCGACTGTAAAACCTGAGACCAACCCCTGATATCTGCGAGCCGTGATATGGGCTATCAATGTTGAAAGCCTGGCGGGATGATCCCAGTCGGAGATCGGGTTGTGTGCGGATCTTATTGGCAGATAGAGATAAGCGCTCAGGGCCAGGATAAAAAGGGAGATCGAAAGTAACCATACTCTGAGCGGCAGTCTGGCTCTCAGCATCGCAACAAATAGCGGAATCGCCAATGCGGCAATGGAAAGATGATTTGTCAGCCCAAGACAAAATATATAGATGGAAAAAAGCAGGTACCTTACCTGGCCGGTGTCGAAAAATCGCAGGAGAGCAAAAAGCGAAAGCATCGTCAAGCAGACACTAAATGTGTAAACCTCGATACCAACCGCCGAGGCCCACAAGGCGTTCGAATAACCCCAGAGTATTGCTGTCAATATTGAAATAAGGATCGCCTGAATCTCGTTACGATTCTCAGGCAAAAACATTATCGCCCTGACAACGTACGCTCCCAAACCAGCCGAAGCCGACGCCAAAAGAGCCGAGAGGGTATTTAGCACGTGAGCTTGATTCCCCGGGATTATGGTGATGAACACTTTGCCCAAAAGAGTTAGAAGCGGATACCCCGGTGGATGAGCTATGCCGAGCGTGGATATTACCAGGCTAAACTCTCCCGAGTCGCCAGTATAAACAGTAGGACAAACGGTTTTTAGGTAGGCCAGAAATGTCGCCAAAAAAGGTATGCCGAAAAGGAGTAGGCTGTCGCGTCTGGATTTTAACATGCCTCAAAGATAAGGCAAATCATCCCATCGGGGCAAATATTAAAAAGGACAATAACCAACTGGCCTGAGTAGCTCAAACCCCTTGGCGGTTTTGACACACCGGAGTAGAAACACAATCATAGAGCCATGCCTCATCATCAATAAAAAACCGGGGACCCTTAAAGATCCTCGGTAACAGGTACACATGTTGCAAGGCTTTTTTATTTCAAAAAAGTATAGCTTACTATTCGACGGTACTTCCCGTCCTTGCGGTTCATCATCTTCTCGTCGACGAACTCGCGCCTCACGCGGCAGTAATCGTCATGGAACCGGCTGATAATCTCGTTGACTTCCTTTTCCGAATAGAGACGGTTGAGCTCAAACTGACGAAGCATATATTCAAGAATATATTTCCGCCGTTTGTATTGTACCGGAAGAGTCTCGAACCGCCCTTTTTTCATGAATCGTCCGATAACTTTTTCACCGGGGTCCTGTAAAGCCTGATTGGAGTGCTTCTCTAACCACTCTAAAAGGTCCGACTCCTTCACTCGCCAATCTTTGCCGATCTTATACCCGGCCAGTTCGCCATATTGCAGTTTCCGGGCAATAACCTGGACATTCATCTTGAGCATCTCGGCTAACTCGTTGGTACAATAGAATTTCATATCTGCCTTGTCGTCATTTTCAATCATTTATTACCTCAATTCGTTTAAAACCAATCCTATTATAAGGTATTTTGAGGTATTGTCAAGTACTTTATGGGTAGTGTCCTAATTTAGTGAAATTACCTCAAAAAAAACGCCCGACAATTGCCGGGCGTTTAATTATCAATCTTTTGATTAGTTTACCTCGGAGGCGGCGGGCATTCGGGACAGGGCACGGGTGCCGAGCCACCCTTGAAGTAGATCACCATGCCGCTAACATCCAAGCCATTGAAGGTACACGAGCCGTTGACATCGCCAGCAACGAAGAATGAGCCATGAGGCGGGCAATCGCAGGAGTAAGGCGGCGGAGGCCCACCCTTGAAGTACCTTACCGAATAAACAACATCCATACCAGTGAAACGGCCGTTGTTGTTGATATCACCCAACCTGTAATTGCATCCCCCGATCAGGCGGGTTGGGTTGGCGATTCTTACGTATATTACGGGGTTCGGAGTCGGGTCCCCCTCCTGCACAAGGATTCCACCGGCGTCCTTATCGTCGATATAAAGAACATGCAAATAGTTATCTACATGTTCGGCCAGGCTTGACCAGTTATCGCTATCGCAAAAACCGGGCGCGCAGTTGGGCGATGGCGTGTTGGTGATATTGACCGGTGTCATCCAGTTATTACCGCCACTAAGGGAATAGGTCATATAGATCTCGCCATTGCCGCAAGGCATAGCGTTATCGCCGCCGCAAGGAGAGGTATCGCCGGTCAGGGTATCGTAACGCGCATAATCTGTTGGGTCGAATCTGGTGAAAACAACAAAGAGATAATTAGAATCATCCACGCCGATAGACATCTTGGCTACTGGTAAATTCCAGGCTCCCATATCGCTGGGCCACTCGCGCACCGGGTGATCGTAGATCAGATCGATCCCGCTTTGAACCGACCAATGATACAACGCCGCATGATACAACACGATCATATCATTGGCGCTATCGCGAGTCACATAAGCCACATTCCAGATGATATGCAGGTTGTCGTTGTAATCATAAACGGCATCAACATCGGTATAAGCCCGAATCGTGGTATCGCCCTGAACGCTTTGCGGATAGTTGGTGATATTAACTCGTCCACCTGCAAAATCCCAGTTATTGCCATCAGGTGATTGAATGTAAACAACATCGTTATCATACTGGTTGGAATCCTGATATGTTGGTCTTGTCCAGGCGATCGTGGTTTTGGCCGATACCGGCGATGATGTAATTACAGGCGAAATCGTATAGCTTCTATCGAATACAATCGGGTTTGTCCAATCGGGCGATCCATAATTTTTCCGAGTATATATATGCTCGAAAATTTCTCCCGGAGCGGTGGTCGATTGTGTTGCTACAGCTTGAATATTATCATTATGATCGATTGAAAAGGTCGGCCAGATGCTAGCATTGGTTCCTACAGGGAAGGATGAGCTATCGATAGTGAAAACCCCAAGCCCTCGGCCGGAGTCATAAGCAAAGCGATCGTCAAGTGCGGAAGAGTTATGATATCCTAATACTGCGAAATTTCGTACTGAAGGATTAATGGCTCCCTTCCAAACATCGATTCCCGCGAATCCTGCCTGGTCCCGTCCCTCAAGCTGCATAGCGGGCAACGAATCACCGGTTGGAGAAACGAAACCATAATAGATTCCCCTGGGGCTGAGCGATTGGTCGCTTGAGCCCATCCAGCAGAAATGCGCCCCGCCATTGGCGTCGATCACAATCCGCTGACCAGCGGAACCGTTTGATTGGAAATCGCAATATGTGGTTCCCACCACACGGCCTGGAGAATCCAATAAAACAACCGGGCGCAATGGCTCATCAGCCACGACCTGATTATAAGGCTTTGCCGAACCATCTCTATTTGCGGGATGAAAGCCTGTGTAGCTTTTGAGCGCCTGGGCATTGGAGGTTAGAAGAGCCAGGCTCATCAGACCCGCAACTATAATATTTTTTATTTTACCGCTCCTTTGTTTCGGTTCCCCTAATTTAGAATTCCGTCGTCTTAAACAAATCTCTCCAATGCCGTGTTCCACCAATATTGTGGAGGCTTATTTTGTCTATTTAATCAGAACCATTTTGAGAGTCTGGCTGTTGGAGCCAGCGCTGACCTTAGCAAAGTATACGCCGGAGGCCATGTGCGAGGCATTCCAGATTATCGACTGATTGCCAGCCTCATAATGACCCTTAATAGTCTCAACTACCTGGCCGGTGATAGAGTAGATGTTAACGGTAACATCTGACGCTGTCGGCAGGGCAAAGTTGATCATGGTCTGGGCGTTGAACGGGTTTGGATAATTATTGCTAACCGCGAAAGCAGTCGGAACCGGCGTGCCAATACGGCTTATTAATAGATTGCCGGCGGCATCCGAAACCTGAGCCTCACAGATTCTTCCCTGGCCTTCGAGCGTGAAGAGCGTTTGATTACCCGCTGGAATTGTCCGGCCGTTCATTGAATAAACGAGCACTGACAGCACTCCACCTTCATCCTGGTACATGATATTCATGCCGTTAGCGGCCACAGGAGCGCCTATCTCGCCGCTATGCGCTATTTTAACCAGCGCGGCGCCAACCTCAGTTATGGAATTAATGAAAATCTGACCATCGTCGGGGAAGATGAAGGCATCAACTGCGCTGGGATCGGTTTTCGGATGCGGGGGCATCGGGATAGCACCGGTAGTGATATTTATGAAGCGCACGAGATCGGCCACATCAGTGAAACCGTTTTCATTTAGATCGGAGGCGGCTTCCTGTACTGGAATGTTGATGGTCCAAATCACACCGTCACAAAGGCCATGGATCAGACGGCGAGCCACTATGACGTCATCTGCGATTTCATAATAGATGCCGTTCATGTTCGGGTCGCCTCTGTATATTGCGGGATTAACAATATGCACGCATCCGTTAAACAAGCTGGGCTTGACAAATTCATATCCGGTCTCATCGGAAATTGAATTGTCGCGGTAATCAACCGAGTCGAATTTGACCTGGATTTCTGTTTCCCAATCAAGCCCCGGAGTAACCGCATAGATGAGTTTCAGGATCGGTTCGGGTGCCGTAACTGCTCCCATCGGCGGAGTATAAATGCCATCGTTCATATCGGCGATCCAGACAAATTTGTCTGAGCCGGGACCTATTGGATCCACAGCCCAATTATGATATTCGTTGCCGAAGTGTGTCCGATCAAGCCACTGGACATCGGTAAGGCTTAAGGCTGTCGGATCGGTAGACACAAGAATCTTGAATCCGCCCACGCAGCCTTCATTGAATAAGCTGATAGTTACTTCCGCAGTGGAGCCGGAGATAGCGTTAGGGCAATCAATCAGAAGTTGGGATGTATTACCGAGTTCTCCGCATCCAGTAGTATCAGGAGGAGCAACGCGCAGGCTCCAGATTACCGTATCGCGGCTATTTGCCATACCCCGGCCGTCGTTTGCGTAGAACCGGAAGTTATAATTACCAGTATCAGCAGGAGTCGTTAGCCAGTTGAAGGTCCCTTCACCGCTTCCATTATCTACAAAGACCGCGGCCAATGGCAAGTCGGTTGCCGTTAACATGAGAATATCATCTACGTCAAGATCGGTAACATGCAGACCCAGAGAAATGGTTGACATGGCAGTGGCAAAATGAGGTCCGGTTACTACTAAGTTCGGTTTTCTGTTCGTGTTCAACACTGTAAGCGATATAGTTAGCGATGCCGTATCGGCGGTTGTCGTCTTAACTGCTGAAAAAGCAGTTAAGCGCGCCGGGAATGGTGAATTAGTTGATGACCAAGCTCCTGCATAATCGAAAGTGATCCTCGTAAAAGCCGTATCGCCATGAGTTCTGAATGAGAGCCCGGAGAATGTCGAATCCGGAGCGGGAGGAATGAACTTGAAGCCAAATCCACCCATTGGGTCACCATCGGGATCGTGAGCTCTGAAGACAATCGAATCCTGTTGGCCTTCACGGAAAATTGTCGGCGTATACAATATCTCGATAATTGGTACTCCGTCAGGGAACAGCGTAATGGTTACATTGGCAGTGTCCACTCCGCCATGGCCGTCGTTGACCGCGAATTTTACAAGATAGGGCGAACTGGGGAGATCGGCAACAGTGGGAGTCCAACTGAAGCTCGATGAAACGGGAGAAGGCCCGGACGCGCCGGCAAAACTGCCCGGACCGGATATCTTGGAAAGCGCCAGAGTATTATCCAAATCGAGATCGTTGGCCAGGACGCTGAAGGTGAGCGGATGATCCACCATCACCGTATAGTTGGAGCCAACCATAATTCCCGGCTCGCGGTTATTATCATTTACGATAAGTGAAAGCTCAAGCGTATCAACCGAGAAATTATCCGACGCGATAATTCTGTATGGGAAAGCGGAATTAATATACGAGAATTCGCCGAGGTAATCGAAAGTAACGACGACTTTAATTTGGTTATCCTCAAAGGTAGCCGCGTAACGCGCTGGAGATCCGGTATGGCCCGGGAATGAGGTACTGAATCCAAAGCTGGAGGGATCAAATCCGCCAAGCGTTACATAGAATGAATCGGTCACCTCTTCGGTGAAGACCGGTGGAATACCGCCACCGCCGAAGATATGCAGGTCTATTCCTGACGGTTCAACGTTGATATTAACCAGATCATTCGCTGACGCGCCGCGCCCATCGTCAATAGAGAAATTAACCTGATGAGTACCGATATCCCCGACCGCGGGTGTCCAGCTATAATTACCAGTGACGGGCGGAAGACCGGGCGTTGAAATGAACGTACCAGAACCAGCGGTTTTAGACAGCGTCAGAGTATTATCGAGATCGGGATCGTTTCCGTTAACAGTAAAGGCCAGAGTTGAGCCTACTAATATAGTTGTGTCGTTTATCGAACCGACTGCAGGATTACGGTTGCTATCATGCACGATAAGCAAAAGGTCAAGCGTATCTGCGGAATGGCCGTCAAATACGATTATGCGATCGGCAAATGGAGATTGCGCTGACGAGAATTCGCCAAGATAATCGAATGTTGATATTATCTTTAGATTGCTGCCATTCAACGCAGCCGAGTATCTGCCGGGATATCCTGTATGAGATGTGAAAGCTGTCGTAAAGGCCAGACTACCGGGGTCTCCTCCTGTCACAACCACTATGAAGGAATCAGCAACTTCCTCGGTAAACTCGGGCAACGTACCACCGGCTACCGCCAGCGAAATAGAAACATTAACCGTAACGTGTGTGATCGAAGTATCTGCCACCCCGCAGGCATCGGTGCAAATAAGAGTTAACGTATTAACTCCCTGCACTGGAGTGAAACAGACCGAATCGCCGCTTAGATTACCAACGCTAATGGTTTTTGAGACCAGATTATTATCAATATCGCTTCCGGCAAAACCATGCAGGCAAATTGGCGATAGGTCTGGATGTACGAACGAGGTATCGTTGGGACTTACGGCGAGCGGAGCGCTATTGAGCGTGACGGTAACATTCGTGGTATTTGTATCAACGGCTCCGCAGGCATCGAGCGCAATAATGCGAATTGTATTGAGGCCGGCAACCGGCGTGAAGCAGGCCGTATCGCCCTGCAGAGTTGCGCCTATCAGAGTTTTAGATACCAGGTTATTATCAATATCGCTGGCAGTGAATCCTGGCAAGCAGATCTGATTGAGAGCGCAAACAAATATCGATGTATCCGCAGGCGAAACCGCTTCCGGCAGATGATTGGCTGTTATCGTGACCACTGTGATACTCGTATCGACCGCACCGCAGGCATCTGTCGCGATTAGCCGTAACGTGTTTGCACCGACAACCGGGATGAAGCAAGCCGTATCGCCGTGCAAGGTCCCACCCTGTAGGACTAACGTTGCGAGATTGTTATCGGGATCGCTTGCCGCGAATCCCGATATGCAAATCTGGTCGAGAGCGCAAACAAACATGTTTTGGTTAGCCGGCGAAACAGCATTCGGCACTTGATTAAGCGTAATCGTCACTACTGT
>DOTU01000030.1:0-233 GCA_003520965.1 Candidatus Zixiibacteriota bacterium | reverse complement strand
TGGCTACGAGTCTGAGTGTATTGGCGCCTACGACAGGAGTGAAATAAGCGGTATCTCCATGAAGAACTCCACCAGTCAGGACCTTTGTAGATAGATTGCCATCGACATCAGTAGCGGTAAAGCCGGGTAACCTGATCTCAGTCAGAGCACAAACAAACTGGTTAGAGTTAGCAGGACTTACTGCGTCGGGAGCATGGTTCAGGGTGATGGTCACTACTGTGAAGGAAGTATCT
>DOTU01000258.1 GCA_003520965.1 Candidatus Zixiibacteriota bacterium | reverse complement strand
AAAACGGCGATTGCCAGAAGAGGATCGGCGGTTCGCAATGGGCTTTTAGCGCGCAGTGTGGAAGTGGGCGTAAATCTCGGGAACTTTCGTTTTTCCATTGAGGAGGAAGCGAGGCTTTTTGCGGCCAGGCTGGAGCGTTACCTTGAGATAAGAAGCCCGATAGGGACTGTGGTGGTGGTTAGGATAATATGAAACCGACACAGTTTAATCCGTTCCGGATGCCAGATTTCCGGGATCGACCGGATGGCCTATCAAAATCGCTTAAGGATTCCTATATATTTCTGAGAAGTATGGGCTTTCCCGATCGAAGCCTGTTTATATATCCGGAAGGGGAGTTCAACAATTTCAAGGGAGAGATAATCGATCAAAAGCCCGATCCCGGTGAGATGGTAGTATCCGGCGACCGCATTGTGCTGATTGCGGCTGTTCCGGGACTATGCGAGCTTTTGCCCGACCTCTTTACCGATCATCATGAATCTTACTTCGATGAGGATATCAGCCCTCGAGGTGCGACCGAGCGGCTTTTCGCGATATTCGACAGCGCTTTTTTGAAAATGCATTGCAGACTGGAATGGGTCCGGGATATCTATGCTGGGATTCATCCCTCGGATCAGATCATTAATTATATTGGATCCCTGTTGGATCTCCCGGAAAGAAAGTTGGATCAGATTCCGTCTGAGATTACCGGATTTATGCTTCCGGCGCTTTACGGGTATCTCGGCACTGACTCCGCGCTGGCGGCTTATATCTCGGCGGTGACGGGGATAAAAGCAGAAGCGATCCGCGGCGATATCCAAAAATTCCCGATCCCGGATAAATTGAAAAACAGCCTTGGGCAGAAGGCTATCCTGGGTGCAGACCTGTTTTTAGGAGATGAGTTCAAAGGGGCTGTACCTGAAATGGATTTGGAATTGGATATCGATGATCTGGATACTGTGGAAAGAGTCATTCCAAAAGGCAGGCAGCATTCATTATTAATGGAGATATTGGGTTTGGCTATGCCCAGCTGTTCCGAAATAGTAGGGTTGCAGAGCAGACCTGATTCCACCCAAATAAATTTTGAGAGCGGAAAATCGTACCTTGGATATAGCAGCGTTCTTTGCAGCGATAAGGATTAAACATGGATGAAATAAAAGAAGCAGGCGGATTGCTTTCAGTTAATTGGGAAGATGGGATGCTGATTAAGGCTTCTCATTTTGTCGAGCAGGAAAAATATTTCGAGGAGCTTGGCCGCTGGGTGGTCAAGCATGGGCCGCATTATTTCGGTATAACGGGGCTATCGGCGGAGCACACGTCATCACTTGAGATCAGAATCGATCACGATGGCCAGGGATGGCTCGTAGTTCTTTCGAAATGTTACGCCTTAACGGCCAGCGGAAAGATTGTTCAGATAGACAGCCGTTTCAATAATGAGGTTAAAACGACGCTCATCTCTGCTCAGGGCGGGGCGACTACAATTTCCGTTTACATTCATTGTCAGGCGGATAAACGCGGAGTTGGGCTGCCGTCCGGCGACAGCGAGCCGACAAGGTATCCCTATCGGGCAATGAGATATGAACTTGTCGTAGGCGAGTTGCGTGGGGGCGATCCTGCTGATTGCGTAAAGATAGCAGAGATTAAGTTCTCCGATAACAGGCCGGCTATCTCGGCCGATTACATTCCTCCCTGCATGGTAATTGGGGCATATCCGCATCTGGCGGAAAATTGCCGCCGGCTTTATGGGATGCTCAAACTTGTCCAGCAAAGCGCAATCTCCGGATTCCAGGCATTTGTGGCAACCGGACAGGATAAACCGGGGAAGTTTGGAATAGAGCACAAATGGTTTCAGGATATGCTCTCGGCCCTGGCCATAGATCTGGGCGGCCGACTTGGCGGACATCCTGTGCCGGAGCAGCCAATCACTCCATACGATCTGGTGACTTATTATAAGCAGGTGTTCGGTACGGTTGAAGCGATGCTGGAAACCTACCGCGAGGCATCGTTAACTCTCAAGAAAAAATTTGCTGCCAATGAAGCCTACTCCAGATTTGTCGACGGGATCAAGGAGTTTATCGGGACTCCCTATAATCATCATGAACTTGGGATAATCGTTTCGAGGCTTATCAGGCTCATGAACGATTTTGTGGAGTTTGTCAATATGGTCGGTGGCCTGGCGGGAGCTTTACCACAGGTTGGGCTGGTTATATCGTATCGCAACAGGGAATACAAGCTTCAACCTTTTGGATCAGTTATAAGCAGCATCGAGCGGGACAGCGTGACGGTGAAAATCGAGGGGATCGGAAGCGCGGTCTCTCGCGATCTCCTAATAGGCATAAACCGCGAGCTATTTAGCGGAGTCGATTACAGATATATCATGGTCAAGATCGGGATCAATGAGAATAATATTCCGGGCCGAATGGATCCCGTCTACGTGGATGTTGAGGCCTCATCGGGCAATCTGATCCTAAAACCGATGGATGATCTGGCCGCGCAATCGATCTCGGCAATCAACCTTAATTTCCGTGGCAATTTTAATATCCAGGATCTTAAAACCATAGCCAATGAAATGGTGAACGTTTACATATATTAGGCGGTGAAAATGACAGAAATGGAACGTCACAAAGCAATTCCCATCCTCTTTAACTATATCGGGGAATACGAGAGCGGCGGTAAATTCGAATCGAATGAATTTATCAATTATTTCGAAAATGTGCTGGCTCATCTAAAAACGGTCCGCGATCAGAATAATCTCGATATAGTTAAAGGTGTGGATGATACGCTCCTGGCCGAATTCGACCGGGTGCCCTTTACCTCGCCCAAGGGGAACACCGATGTGCGCTATTTTACGGCCCATCTTCTGGCGACTGCGTTTCCAATAATTATTCCTATGGCGGGCCAATTTCAACAGGCCTACAGATTCTGTTCGAAGCTTCGCCAGAATAAAGCCGATATTGATTTTCTAGAACTGGAATTAACTGCCTTTCTGCTGGATCGAGGCCTGCTCAAGAAAAATCCTGACCTGCGCTTCTTTTTTGTAACAAAAATATCCGAAATTCAAAACCTGAATCATGATCCCAATATTCTGGAGGAATCATCATATCAGAATGTCGATAGGCTGGAATCGATCCC
>DOTU01000047.1:3624-15902 GCA_003520965.1 Candidatus Zixiibacteriota bacterium | reverse complement strand
TCGGTCCCATCCCAGACTGCGCGGTAATAACCGGCCGCCTGCTCTGAATTAATGAGGGCTCTTACCCGCCTGCCGCAGATGTCGTATACATCAAGCTTAACTTGCGAAATTTCGGGGATAGAATATTCTATCGCCATAGAGGAGTTGAATGGGTTAGGATAGGCTCCGCTGATGGCATATTCTGTTGGGAATAGCGCTTTTTCTTCGGCGGCATCGGTGCTGGTGATAAGCTCAATTCGCCAGCCATACCAGGTGAGAGATTGGCTTTGAAAGGGATTAAAACAGTACATCTCCCAAGGACCATAGGCGTCTTCGCCGGCATAATCCTCAAGTTGGCCCGGGCCGCTCTCTTGTCTTTCGGTATTATACCAGACATTGTACCAATAAAGGTGATACACTTCCGCATCATGTAACCTGACTCTTTGGCGGTTGGGAGAAAAAACATCTATTAATATCACTGTTCCCCAAGGTTGATCCTCAATACCAACTCCCACATAAAAGTTAATATCGGTAATCGGGGCATGGATGGGGATGAAGATGGTGTCTCTGATTCCGGCTGAGTCTCCTTCGGGAATATATTGGTTTACCTGGGCGTCGTATTCATATCTATCGGCATAAGCCACGCTTGAATACAAGAGTATTAATAGAATGGCAATAAGGGGTTTCATGGTATAGCCTCTTTATCATAAAATTTAGTTACCTCAATTAGATTATGGTAGCTTTCCAGGGCATCTGGAGCGTCTGGTGGCAGGGTGGCTTTCATAAGATAGTTTCTCACCCTGAACATCTTAACTTTATCTACATATTCTATTAAATAATTGACTGAATCTGATTTTGTCCTGAACTTCTTTTGATCTATCTCTTTGGAAAGGGGAGTTATCTTCTCAAGCTCTTTCATCAGTTCCGGAATGGTAAGCCGCTTATCCCCTGGTACTACCCTATAGAAAGAGAGAAACTTATCCAACCAGCCGGAGATGACAAAGATGGTGTCGGCATCGGAGAGCATGGTGTAAGCTTCGCGGCGGGGGCCGTTAGGAAAATCATATGCATATCCATTTAAGGAGTAAGAAACCGAAGAATCATAAAATCCAGACGATAAGTTTTTAGAAATGAATTCGCTAATAGAGGCAATTTCATGACGTGTTAATTTGCTATCAATGGGGCTTTCGCCATAATTATCATACAGATACGTATCGGGAGGCCAAAAGTAATCGCCAGGATATGCCAAAACCGGACCTCTGATAAATGGCTCAAGACCAGTAGTAATGGGAACATAATCAAGTTTCAAATAATCCCTTTGAATAGGAGTATAAATAATTGTAACCGGCTTGGCATACCTATAATAATTTTCTACTTTTAACTCCGATCCAATTGCTCCACTGAAAGAGAGAATTAATAATATTATCAGGATAGCCATTTCAACCTCCGATTTTATCTAATTAATATTACGGGTGATGATGGTGTGTATTAACAATTACACGATTCGTTGGATAAACCGAGGGAAGAATATATAGCAAATGATGATAATAATAAGGAGGCATTGGGGGTGGTTCATTATCAAGATAAGGGCCTATCGTATCTTGAGGATATACATAATATCTCCACCAAGCTTCATAATCGGATGTACCTTTAAAAAGACCAAGTGAAGCATCACAATAATGATTTGCACATTCGGCAACGGCATGATACCAAAAATCCCATTGCTTTTCTTCACCATCACAGGCTTTTAATCTACCACTCCACAGACTGCATATGCTATCGCTAGTAATAGTATTAAACCACTGAAAATAATAAGGATAGGAGGCGATATCGGCTCCGTCATATATTACTACCCCGTGAGAAGGAATTCCAATAGAGTTATATAAATATACTAATAGATTGGCATATGTTCCGCATTGGCCTATCTGGTATCTAATAATATGTAAAGGATCAGGATTAATAAATATTCCTGGCTCATAATCCCAGCCCTCAGCATATACTCCCTTAACCCCTTTCTTGGCAATGGTTGTGTCCTCAAATTCCCCGTTAGCATAAGTACAAATTTTCTTCAGGCCTAAAACATTTACAGTATCAATAAGAGGGTCTTCCTTAGTGAAATATACCCTATGCGTGCCGCTTTCAGTGATAGCGCGATAATTTCCTATGCCATATCCCAGGGTTTTATTAGCGGACCAGGTAAAATCAAGATCATCAAATCCCACGGAATCAGGGAAATGACCGTTATGGGCAGGTATTATATTGGTTAAAGTATCCCGCATGCCATTTAGGTGGCCGGTATACACCTCTGTAGAATAACGCGATACATGCTGGCTTCCATGACAAGCCCCCTGTATCCGATAATCAAAATCATGATAAATATAATGGTCGTTTCTTACTACAATGGTCATATTGTATGGGGAATATCTTCTATAGGCCACCGGATAAGGGAAGGGGTTGCCAATAATCCAAACCGGGTCAATAATAGGGATTTGGATAACCGGATTTGAGATTGGCAGGCTATCTCTGTAAAGCTGATAGTCATCTAAGAAACTGATCTCAGCCACTGCAAATCGAAAATTGGTGACCCTCAAATGGTCTATGGGAGTATTGGGATCTATTTTGCCTGTGCAGTTTGAGCCTACCGGTATTGCCCTTATATCGATGCCTGACCATGGCAAGCTTTCGGGGTCGCCGACAATGGAGGAGAAAAATCCCGGCTCCAATAGTGCGCTATAAGTATAATAATTCCCTTGTGTATCGCTTTGTCTTATCTGTTGGGAAATAGTATCTTGAGACCTATCGGATACAAATTTTACCCAAATTGATAGTGGCGCAACTTCGTTCGTTGTACCTAAAACCGATATCCCAACAGCTTCCATTACGTCAAACATATCATTTTGTACAATTGAAGTATAATCCTTATTAACAAATTCAGTTGAGATAAAACGTATTAGTTCATAATCACGTTCCGGCCCATATTCGAAATCGTAAGCCAGCCTTTCAACATTCTTAAATAGCACCTTGAGAGTGCCCTTACCAGAAACTGTATAAGCCTTGGTCCAAATGGAGTAACTGTGCGCCCAGAAAGGACATCCATCGCAATGGCCCCAACGCTTGCAATTTGTCAAATCTCCACATAACTCTATGCAAAAATCCTCACTTATAAGGCTATCGGGGACCGAGAAATAGGCGCAGTTTTTTTTATCAACAAAAACATCAATATCTCCGCAGGTAGGGTCTTCGGCGGTGGTATACTCCTCGAACATAAGAGTAATCTCGCCTTATAAGCTGTCGATTGTATGCGCCGATATCAATGTAACATTGAGATAATCGGTTGAGCCGCCGCCCTGGATGCAGGGGATACAATTGGGATCACCCGCGTAACTGGCGTAAGACATAAAAAGCAAAACCAACACGTAAGGGGAAGAATAAGTCTCATCGCTTTTCTCGCTTCTTAAAGGATAACTTAACAAGTAAAATTTAAATATAGATAGTTAACTTTGTCAAGGAATATTTTTATAGAATTTGAAGTTGCTATCTTTTAGGGGGTTCGCATGGAAATAAAACTGGCGCCAACCTGTTGAGTTGACGCCATCAAAACTTTGCTATTCTTAATTTTATTCGGTATCGGCTTCCAAGTAGGTGAAAGTTGTTTTGCGGCGGGCGATTTCTTCGGATAGGCGCTGGATGAAACGTTGCGCCGTGTTCTCGCCGTAGACTTTGAGCATGTGGTTCATGCTGATAACCTCGGATATAACCGTAATGTTTTTCCCCGGTGACACCGGAATTACCACAACCGGTATTTCCACACCCAGAATAGCTGTGCGATGCTCGTCGATCCCCAAACGGTCATATTCCTTGCTTTCATCCCAGACTTCCAGGCGAACTTCGACTTCGATCCTTTTTTGCAAGCGGATAGACCTGATGCCGAACAGCTTCTCGATATCGATTATCCCAATGCCGCGCACCTCCATGTGATGCCCCAGCTTTTCAACCGCGCTGCCGACGATAACACCGGTGGCTTTTTTGGTGATCTTAACGACATCGTCGGCGACCAGCCGGTGCCCACGTTCCACCAGATCGAGCGTACATTCCGATTTACCTATCCCCGATTTGCCGGTATAAAGCAGCCCCACGCCATAGACATCCACGAGCGAGCCGTGGATAGTGGTTTGGGGAGCGAAGATATTATCGAGATAAATCGTCAGGCGAGTGATCAACTCAGTGGTAGATAGATTGGTTTGAAAGACTGCAGTCTGAGTTTTGGTGGCGTGCTCTAAAAATTTCGCGGGGGGCACCATTCCCTTGGTAACGATGAACAGCGGGATTTCATAAGAAAAGAGTTTCTGAAGCCGTTCCTCAAGCTGCTCGTCGGTGAGGCTCATCAGAAAAGCGACTTCGGTTTGGCCCAAAACCTGGGTTCTGTTGTTGGCGAAACGCTCGGTATAGCCGGCCAGAGCCAGGCCGGGCCGATGCATAAGGCTGTTGGTAAGAGGTTTATCGTACCCAACATTGGTGAGAAGGGGGAAAAGCTCAAAAAACTCGCGCCTTTCAGTCAGCAGTTTGCCAACAGTAATGGTCATCGCAGCTACTCGAAATCCTCGTCAGGAATCGCAACCCCAGGCTCAATTGGCTGGTTTTTTGGCGATGCCCTCTTGGCGGTTTTCTTCTCTCTGAGTTTGGATTTGTACTTTTTAATCTGCGTTTCCATTTTACCGAGGACCTGTTCGACTGCCACATACATATCGAAAGCCTTGGCTTTGGATGTCAGAACCGTACCGTAAACTTTCACGGTCAGCTCGGCTATCTGCCGGGATTTCTCGACAGACATCGTCAAGTGACAATCGATTATATGGTCGTAATATTTCTCAAGCCTCTTAATTTCATCTTCGGCGAACTTTTTCAAGTTATCGGTAAGCTCAAAATGACGTGCAGTTGTTCTTATTTCCATACTTTCCACCTCCCGGAGTTTAATGATAAGCGGGTTATCTGTCGAATACCATCCAAATAAGCCTCCCTGTTTGGAAGCTTGAGCTTGGTGCAGGTTCCGCTACCCGTGTGCCTGCCTCCCCTTACATATCTCCATCGTTTAGGCCTGCCTGGCCGTTAGTATGTTTTCCATTATTATTCATTAGTCTAATATGCTTTGCTTCGTTTACTCAGGCTTGTTTTTTTTAGGGAATGCCCTATCCAATTCTACAATAAATATAAAGCCGGCCTAAAAAAAGACCGGTTGAAAAGGCGTTTTGTCATATCAACAGCCATAATCAATGGTGTTGCTAAGTCTATGAGTATTTGAAAAAGTAAGCAAGCTTTTTTTATAACAGATATCAGGCCTGATTAAAAGCATCGGTCTGCCCATCGGTTAAGGTAGTCGGTGGCGGCACCGGAGTTGGAGCAGGTTCTGCTTTTATCCCTGCCTGTTTTTTAGGTGATTGCTTCCTGAATCTGGCCGATTTAATGCCAATCTCCTCACGATACTTGGTGACCGTGCGGCGGGCCAGGGTTATCCCTTCTTGTTTCAGTAAACTGGCGATCTCCTGGTCGGAAAGGGGCGATGCCGTATCCTCCTTGCCGATCAAGGTTTCGATCTTGGCTTTTACCACGCGTTTGGAAAGATCGTCGCCGCCAGACATGGCCACTCCGGTATTGAAGAAATACTTGATTTCAAATACGCCCAGCGGAGTCTGCACATATTTACCGTTAGCCACGCGCGAAATTGTGGCAACATTCATTCCGACCTTATCGGCGATCTGTTCCATTGTCAGTGGCTTTAAGAAATCCTCGCCATGCTCGAAAAAGTCATGTTGCTCCTCAACGATGGCTTCCATGACATTGATCATTGTGCTGCGGCGCTGATTGATGGCGTTAATCAGCCAACGGGCTTGTTCGAGCTTCTCGCGCACATAATTTTTAGTGGTCTCGGGAGTTTTGTTGCCGCGCTTGATCAGGGCCCTGTACGACTGGTTAATCCGAAGCTGGGGCAGGTTTTTATCATTGTGGAAAACCACATAACCGTCATCAAGTTTTTCAACGATTAAATCGGGGACAACAGCCGCGGCGGCTTTACTGAATCGTCCCTGAGCAGGACGAGGCGAAAACCCCTTGATAACCTCTAGAGCCGCTGCCACCCGCTCGGGAGTAGAGCCTGTCGTCTTGGCCAATTGAACAGTGCTTTTCTTATCGAGAGTGTAAAGATGCAGATCCACAAGCTCCCAGGCCAGGGTATCTTTCAGGCCCTGCTCGTCCATCTGGGCCAGGAGACATTCGCGAAGATCGCGCGAGCCAACGCCGGGGGGATCGAATTTCTTGATGATACTTAGTACTTTTTCAATAAGCTCGGGCGGCTTTTGTAACTCCTCCGCCATCGGCTTGACATCGCAAGAGAGGAATCCGGAGTCGTCAATATTACCGATAATGTAAGCGCCTATTTCAAGCTCTTCGGGGGTCAGCTTAGTGAAACCTAATTGGTCGAATAGATGATCGTAGAGGGTTTTTTCGACAACGGTAGTGGCTTCCTGACGTTCCTCGTCATTTTCTGAAAAATCGCGGAAGTGGCCGCTAACCCATTCATTCCCCTCGCCCAAAAACTCCTGCCAATCGATTTTTTCGATCTTGCCCGCGTCCTCTTCTTTTTTACGTTCAGGCTCGCGGAATTCAGGAGCAACAACTTCCTCCGGTACTTCCTCAACTTCTTCTAATAAGGGATTCTCAGCGAGGTTTTGGCGGAGCACTTGCTCCAAGTTAAGTATAGGTTCCATAAGGAGTTTCAGCGACTGAATCAGATCCGGCCGGACTGTTAACTCAGTTCGAACCGATAGATTTTGAGACATCCTTATATTTGCCATTTAGTTAAATCCTCTCATCATGACTTCCACCATAAATATCGGCTGTTTAGAAAGCCAACTTAAACCTGGGGCTGTCGCAATAAATATAATACAAATTAGGTTGCATAATGCAAGCAAAATATAGTCCAGTATCGGTGATAACAGGCAATAATATTGGTTTTTCCATCTATTGCTATCTCCTTGGATATCTTAGGGTTAACATATCTTAACGGCATTTAATGGGGGTTTGTGCAATCCATCAAATAATGATACTACGCAGATATTGTCTGGGTTCCGGTTAAGATCGGCTAAAATTGGGACGGTCCGATAATGTCAATTCAAATTAATGGTCTATAATCGCACCTTATTATAATGGCCGTGTTAGTTCCGAAGTAATATAATGGGGGTTGAAAAGATACAGATTATGAACAAAGAGATAACCATTCGGGATATGAATGACAATGACCTGTCAGAGGTCAGCAGGATTGTTTGCGCCTGTTATGTTTGGTTGGCCGGTCAGGAAGGATATACGCCTGAAGAGACGTCCCGGCTGATTAGCGAACGCGGATCGGCAGAGGCCTTGATATCGCAGCAAAGGGAATGCCATTTTATCGTGGCTGAAATGGATGGCAAGCTGACCGGTATCGCCTCAACAAGTAAGAACATTATTACCAAGTTATATGTGGACCCGGAATATTTCCGCAAGGGAATCGGATCGCGGTTGTTCGATGCCGCGGAGAAGCGTATCGCCAATGATGGCTATAACGATATCTTTCTAGGCGCATTTCCGGTCAGCGCGGGATTTTATGAGGCCAAGGGGATGGAGTTGGAGGAGAAAAAGCTAACTACCGGCGGCCCGATAAAAGGGCGGATGATTTGGTTGTATCGGAAAGTGATAGCGAGGGCTTAATCCTGATTGTAGGCGGCCAGTTTATCTGGCGGCGATTGATGCGTGTTACAATTTATTGTGAGCGCGTTAATTGGTTCGGTCGGGTATATAGGCCCTAGAGGACCATGACCCGACCGAATGTCGGCAAATAAATTGCCGACCTACAGTAGCCTACCTCCAGCCCACGCGCAGCCAGGTGGCTTCGTTGGTGCGAGTATCGAAGATGAAGAGCATGGCGGGACGATAACCGGGGCCAAATTCACCACGAGGAAAATTATATACCAAATAATCGCCAACTATTTCAGCATACCAAGTTCCCAACCTGGCGGGGCAAATATCAAGAGTATAATCGGGAAGCGGCATTATCTGTAGCAGTTTTAGGTTGGTAGGATTATAAATTAAAAGCCGGGGCTCAATACAGCATTGGCCATTATCACTTTCAACGTCTGAGATTAGGTTATAATTCACATAATTAAAATTAATCATATAGAATTTTTGTGCTTTAGGGTGATAATTGAAAATGGTAGTGGCGACCTTATCAATGTCTATCGGTAATGAATCAATGACGGCATCATGTTTGCCATTCAGATTGAGCAGCCAATGACTGCCTTCGGATACATCTAATGAGGAGAAGATGCCATTGGGGTTATCATTTCTATTTATTGGCCCTATATATTTAAACCTACCAATATCATCAATACCCTTAGTATTTCCCCCGGCATATTTAAAATCCTTGCCAGGCTGGGCACGCTGAAGGTTAAAATTGTTATCCATTATATAGCTCGGGGTAATAGATGAACTCATTTCGTTATTTTTCTCCATCGACAGTATGAGCGCACTATCGGCTGAATATGTTACTCCTGGACTAAAAGCATCAGGAATCGTAATATTTTTAACAATATTCAGCGAATTATCTAGAATAAAGTAAGATACACTGTCTGCGCTTAAAGCAAAGTGAGTTATATTTTCCGGGTCTATACTCTTTTCAAACTCCCCATATTGCATAAAAACGGCATAATATTTTCGGCCATTTTTTTTAAATGGATGGGGTTTTCGATCATTCATTATGCCGCCATTGCATAATTTAACTTTTACTAATACAGCTTGTTGATCCAGATCGATTTTTTCAACATAAGCGGAATAGGTAGTGCTATCGGCCTGTTTTTCATAAGTTGTTAGAAGATATACCTGAGCGAAGCAGGAATGAATCCAAATGAGTGCCAAAAATGGAATGTAAATGAATTTCATAACTTTCCCCTTATATAATGATAACTGTACAAATAGAATACGCCCTATTTGGGGGTTATTCCATAAAAAATACGGGGGATAAAATGGAAAAGCAAGGCAATTTGGCGTCAGACGGGGGCGTCTGACGCCCAGGTTAGGGATGTGCGTGTCGGGTTCGGGGACCTGACACCACAGGAAGTAGCTTCCGGCATTATGGAATTATCAAACTATAAACGGTATGATCCGTTTGGTTTTCGCAGCGTAATCAGCGTATTCGGGGTACATACCGAGCAACAGGCGTTCCTCGGAACGGATACGAATAACGAGACCGGCCGTAACAATTACGCCCAAACAAACGTTTATCGGCGACAAATGCGATAGCACGCCCGCCCAGACAAAATAGATTACAGACGCATAAATGGGATGACGGATAAATCGATACGGCCCCTTGGTAATCAGGCCACCCCTGGTAGGATTTGCAGCGGCGTGGAAGCTTCGCAAGCCGAAGATCAATCTCGCCCAAATCATGAGACAAACGGCCCCGATCTGAATGGCTATCCCAAGCCAGCCATGAGCGAATAATGATTGTCTGGCAATCAATGTTACCAAAGCAAGAACCGAAATTACAAAAGCGATCACAGATAATTTTTTCATGTTAATAACCTACAACCACTAACACTTGTTTGTCAAATCCAATGGATGATTTCTTGTGCGATCAGATCGCCGTACCTGACCGCCATAGGTGTCGGGTACGGAGACTCGACGCCACAGGTTGGGCAAATGAACATGCTTACCTCATCCCAAGGGGATTTCGGGAAGCATGCCACCCTGATATCGGTAATAAAAAATGCCATCAGGTTCGGGGACCTGACGGCACGTTAATTCTTACTTTATCCAATTAAAATTGCGGGAAGAAGACCCGTGCTGCCTGGCTGGCCATTTCGTAAAATGTCGATGGGGCAAGGCAGATGACAATAACCGCGATACCGGAGATAACAATTCCGATTCCCAGCGCCGGGCCGAAATGAATCCTGGATTCGTCGGCCGCGTGATGGAAAAACATCTTGCGAATGATATTGGCATAGAAAAATACCGAAACCACCGACATCAAGATGGCCACAATAACCAGCCAGTAAATATGTGCCTTAACCGCCGCCGCAAAGAGCCAGTACTTACCGAAAAATCCGGCCGTGGGTGGGATACCCATAAGCGAGAGCATAAAGATTGCCATCATGGATGCCGCCAGAGGATTTCTGCGCACCATTCCGGCGTAGTCGCTAATCTCATCAGAACCGGTCATATTGGAAAATCCAATGGCTACCATAAAGGCGCCGATATTGGCAAAGAGATAGGCCATCAGGAATATCATCATTCCTACAATCGAGTAGCCGTTGACAGCCGCCAGCGCTACGAAGACGTAGCCGATATGGGAGATCGATGAGTAAGCCAGCATGCGTTTGATATTGGTTTGCATCAAGGCGACGAAGTTTCCGATGACCATCGCCAGAACGGCTACGATTTCGATAATCGTTACCCAATCGCCTTTGGCTACAGCCAGCGGGCCAAAGAAAATGCGCACAAAGGCCACCAGCCCGGCCGCTTTGGATGCCACTGACAGATAAGCGGTAACGGGAGTAGGAGCGCCCTCGTAAACATCAGGGGCCCACATGTGGAACGGAGCGGCGGCCAGCTTAAAGCCGAACCCCGCGATAAGCATCACCACCGCGAATACAACGCCGCTGGCAGCTGTCCCACTGAGTAAAGCGTCAGGGCGGATACGCGATAAGAATGTGGTACCGGTAAGCCCAAAAATCAGGCTCAATCCCAAAAGAAGCAATCCCGAGGAAACGCCGCCGATGATCAGGTACTTCAGGCCTGCCTCGGTTGATTTTAGATTGCGCTTCATATAGGCGGCCATGACATATAGCGGTATCGTGGCCAGTTCTAAGGAAACGTAAAGCGTAAGAAGCTCGCCCGCTCCGGAAAGGAATAACATGCCTACTGTGGCCAACAGAATCAAAGCATAATACTCGCCTTTGTAGGCAAATCGTATTTCAGCGAAATCGGCAGAGGCCAGGATTGTCATAAACGAGGCGGCCAGGAAGATCAAATTAAAGAGCCGACCATAACTATCAGAAAGATAGGCCCCGCCGAAACTCTGGCCATCGGGGATAAAAACTGTCATGATGCCGGTAATAGCCAGGCCAAGCATCGAAAAATATGCCAGCCCTTTTCGGCTGCTACCCTTTCTGACAAAATCAAGCACGAGAACAGCGATGGCCCAGACAAATAGAAAGATCTGCGGTAATATCAGAACTGTGTTCATGACGGTATTATCAGCTTTACAAGGTTATCGACTGTGCCTCTCAAAAAGACATTGAGCGCTTCCGGATAAACGCCGACCAAAATCGTTAAGACTGCCAGAGGTACCAGCGTGAAGATTTCCCGTCCATTGATCTCGGTCAGGCCTTCCCATTTGGTGTTGAACTGGCCCAGGAATACCTTCTGCACCATGCGGAGTATGTAAGCCGCAGTAAGGACGACGCCCAAAACGGCTAACACAACGATCCATTTACTGACATAAATCGATTTGTATGCTCCCACGAAGACCATGAACTCCGAGACAAATCCGCTCATGCTGGGAAGACCCAGAGAAGCCATAGCGAAGAGCATGAATATGCCCGTGTATTTTGGAATCTTAACGCCCAGCCCGCCGAAAGCCGCGATTTCTCTGGTATGGGCTCTGTCGTAAAGAACGCCCACCAGAAGGAACAGGCCGCCTGTGATAACGCCGTGGCTGAACATCTGGAAAAGACAGCCCGATATGCCAAGGGTTGTCAAAGAGGCAATACCCAACATGCAGTAACCCATGTGCGAAACCGATGAGTATGCTACCAGCTTCTTGAGATCCTTTTGGGCCATCGACACCAAAGCGCCGTAGATAATGCCAATTAATCCCAGAATCGCAATTGGGATAGAGTAAGCGATTGCCGCTTTGGGGAACATTGGCAGGCAAACCCGAAGCATACCGTAAGTGCCCATTTTTAACAGGACACCGGCCAGAATGACCGAGACCGCCGTAGGCGCCTCAACGTGAGCGTCAGGTAACCATGTATGGAACGGCCAAACAGGCACCTTGATCGCAAAAGCGATGAAAAAGCCGGCAAAGACCCACATCTGGAACATATAAGGATAGATCGAATTTTGTCGCATCAGCTCCAGCATATTGAGCGAGCCGGTGGTGAAGTACATCGCTAAAATCGCGATCAGCATGAAAACCGAGCCGAATAATGTGTACAGGAAGAACTTGATCGCCGCGTATTCTCGCCGTGGGCCGCCCCAGATGCCGATCAGGA
>DOTU01000047.1:1165-3389 GCA_003520965.1 Candidatus Zixiibacteriota bacterium | reverse complement strand
CCCAGATGCCGATCAGGAAATACATCGGAACCAGCATGACCTCCCAGAAGATGTAGAAGAGGAAGAAATCAAGCGCGGAGAATGTACCCATCATGCCCGTTTCGAGTAAGAGGAACCAGGCGAAATATTCTTTAACGCGATCCTTTATGCCAAACGAGGCGATTATCGATAGGAAGGAAAGCAGTCCGGTCAGGAAAAGCATCGGCACGGAGATACCATCAGCGCCCATGATATAGTTGACGTTAACCTGGGGAAACCACGGTATCGGCTTGGAATCGAAAATAAACCCCTGAGCCGCATTGTTGATATTGAAAAGCATCCCGGTACCGTTGGCCGAGAAGTAATACCAGACCAGATAGATCGAGAGCACAAAGGGGATAAAGGAGAAGGCTGCTGCGGTCCATCTAATGGCTCCTACCGATTCCCTTTTCAGCATTAGAATCGCAATCACCCCGATCAGCGGGATGAAGGTCATAAGGGTCAGTATGGGATATGGAAAAACCATCGATTCCAAATTATTCCTCCTTGGTCATCAAATTAGCTTTATAAATATAAAGACCACCGCGCCGAGGAAAACCACCAGCGCATAGGTCTGAAGTTGACCGGTTTGTATCTTCCTGATATTCTTGCCGAATAATACGGAAATATACCCGGCGCCATTTACTGCGCCATCGACAACATATATATCGAAAAGCTCGTTCAACCAGGATAAGGCCAAAGTAACCTTACCTGCGCCATTTACCGCGCCATCGATTACGACTTGATCAAATCGGAATAGGACCTCGGCGAGCTTATAGCAGGGATTGACGATAGCGGCCATGTAAAGCTCGTCGAAATACCATTTGTTATAAAGGAAAGTGTAAATCGGTTTGAAACGCTCTGCCATGCGAACCGGCGAGATGGAACCTTTAACATACATAAGGTATGCCAGACCGATACCGGATAGCGCTACGATAAGCGAGACAAACATTAGAATGATGCTCGGCGCAGCTTCGTGCACTGCCCCGAAATAAACGAAAGAAGAATATCCGTGGGATAGCCAGGGAATCCCCACCCATCCAGCGAAGATGGAGAGAATCGCAAGGATCATCAGCGGCACAGTCATTGATTTGGGCGATTCATGCGCATGCTCGTGAGCGTGGTGATCGCGGGGCTTGCCTGTAAATGTCATAAAGTAGAGACGGAACATATAGAAGGCAGTCATACCGGCTACCAGAATCGCAAGAGCGAGGAAGCCATAATGCCCGCCGGCAAATAGGGTAGCGAAAATTTCATCTTTGGACCAGAAACCGGAGAGCGGGAAAATACCGGAAATCGAAAGGCTGGCGATCAGGAATGTCAGCGATGTTATTTTCATCTTCTTTGATAGCCCACCCATGGTCTGGATATCGTTGGAGTGTACGGCGTGAATGACAGAGCCTGCACCTAAGAATAGAAGCGCTTTAAAAAAAGCATGAGTCATAAGATGAAATGTTCCGGCGGTGTAGCCTGCCAAGCCGAGGGCCATGATCATATATCCAAGCTGGGAGACTGTTGAGTAAGCCAACACTCGCTTTATGTCGTTTTGCACCAGGCCGATTGAGGCGGCCAGGAATGCGGTAAAAGCGCCAATTGAGGCCACCACATACATCATGGTGGGAGAGATCATAATGATCCCCATCATGCGGGCAGTAAGATACACACCTGCGGCCACCATCGTTGCGGCATGGATCAAGGCCGAAACCGGAGTTGGACCTTCCATGGCGTCGGGAAGCCAAACGTGCAGCGGGAATTGCGCCGATTTGCCGACTGCTCCCGCGAACATTAGAATTCCAGCGATTGCCACTAGCGGCATCATATTAGGCGCAATCTGATGGTTGAAGATCATAAAGTTGAGCTCGGGAAGCGAAGCCGAACCAACTGCGAATATCAATATCATTAGCCCGGCCAAAAATCCAAGATCACCGATTTTGGTGGTAATGAAAGCTTTCTTACCGGCGTCGGAGGCGCTCTTCTTTTCAAACCAGAAGCCGATTAACAGATACGACGTCAATCCAACCAGCTCCCAGAAGACGAACATGAGAACGTAGGTTCCGGCCAGAACCAAACCCAACATAGAGAACGTAAATAGCGATAAATAAGCATAATATCTTGCAAAGCGCGGGTCGCCCTGCATATACCCGAGCGAATAGATTTGCACCAAAGCGGCTACGATTGTCACCACCATAAGCATTATGGCGGTTAG
>DOTU01000047.1:622-843 GCA_003520965.1 Candidatus Zixiibacteriota bacterium | reverse complement strand
GAGAGATGATGCTCGCCCTCCGCTGGTTCTGCCTGGTGTGATTCAGTCGGCACTGGAGTGCCTATCTCGGGGCTTTCGCTTGCCATTGAAGGCTTGGAGACTTCCCCAATCTGCTTTGCGCCTGACATACCGGCATCACCAAAGACGGCCCAGTTGACCCAGTATTCTTTGGGAGTGGGATCGCCTATCATCTGCACCAAAACAACACAGGAGAGCAGGAA
>DOTU01000047.1:0-280 GCA_003520965.1 Candidatus Zixiibacteriota bacterium | reverse complement strand
AGTGGTAACGCTGCTATAATCCAGGCATGAGAGAGCATTAGTTGATGCCTCCGGGTGCGGTTTTTGACTTAGCTGTTTGAATCCCATCCAGGCTGCCGCGCTCAACCGATTCCGACATCTGGAGAAGGACATTTGATATAGGCGCCGCCAGAGGAGATCCGGAAATGATTGTAGGAACAGCGGCTATCAGGCTTTTTCCGATCTGATTTCCAAGATTATCCCGCTTAAGATCGGAGAGACCAAGATTATAAAGAGATGACATAAGACCGATCGAGAGAAT
>DOTU01000248.1 GCA_003520965.1 Candidatus Zixiibacteriota bacterium | reverse complement strand
GTTTTACACGGCATACCCTACTACTATTGTTTTCTACTTGACTAAAAACCTGAGGATTACCGATTGAAGTGGTCTGTTCATATTACCGGTTCAGCGGAAATGTGTGATGGGCGCCGTCCGCTGCAAACGCTCATCTGGCCCGAGTTTACTACTTCTTTTAATCAGACTTTAACGTCTTGCCGTCTTTAATTATAATTGTAGTATCTGCGAAGGCGGTTCCTGCAATCTTTACCGGATTATCCGCCCCGCCGATAATAGATAATTTGAGGCCTTCAAACACCATATACTTATCATTACTTATCCCAAGAATGCCGTCGGTAGCGCACCATTTGCCGCTGCCATCTTCTTGAAACAGCTTCACACTTACAGGAGACTTGGCGACATACTGAGAAGAAAATTTGAGGTCATTATCAATATGTGATGCTGATTTAGTATCCCAGTGCACTAAGCCAAATATAATTTTTAGATTATTACCAGAGAGACTAATTCTTTGATGGGCGTTTAATAACAACTGCCGGCTATCCAGCTCTCCCCATGAAGATTTAATCTTTTCGCCACCCTTACCACTCGCAATAAGAACTCCCTTGATTGGTAATGTCTCATCTTCGGCAAAGGCATCACCACCGAAAAAAAAGCCTACGGTCAAAACAAAATATAAAAATACACCCATCGCAATAACATTAACAGAACCTTTGCAGAAATTGATTTTAACCATAACCTACCTCCTTTAGAATTTGAATAGATAAAGCTGCCGTAGCGTGTTGGAATTCAGATATTCAACCATCTCCCAAAAATTTCTTAAATACTAACATTTATCTTAACTCAAAGATTGGTTTCATTTTCTTGCCACCAGTTCGGTATTGGCATACGGTTTACCGTTTATAAGAATCGGATCACTGTTGCCGCCAACTACCTTGATGCGGGTGTTCTCCAGGAAAAAATATTCGCCACTCTCAATACCCAACCAACCTTGACTAGCTAACCATCCACCGGTCTTCTTGTCCTGTAAAATTATTACTTCAACGTCAAGTTTTTGATTAGTTTTCTTGACGGCCATGTTTTTACTTATTTCAACTGCTTTTTTAGAATCCATATAAATTGCACCGATTTCGATCTTCCCATTGTTCATTTTGTTTCCATTTTGCAGCAAAAATCCTCCCTTCAGAGCACCAACATCAGTTTCATACTTTTTATCATTCACAAGCCAAATTCCCTCCGGCTTGAGTTTTTCTCCCGATTTGGAGCATTGGGCCATAATTATTAGTGAGAAAATTAAAGGAATGATTAATAGAATTTCGTTCTGTTTAATTCTGTGTCTTTGAAGACTAAGCATAATTATCTTATTGCCTCCTCAGGAAGTTGTTATATTCTAATCAGGAGAGTATCGCCTCTAACGAAAACTATGAAAACCAACTATTACTATGACGCCATCGCTACGGCGATTTAAGCATCCCGTTATCTCCTGATAATACTTTAGGTTTTTAAAGAAATATGAAGGCGTGCAAGAAATGCGGTATCTTTATAAGGAAAATAGGTAGATGTCAACAATATTAAACTACTTGAGGAAAACAAATATTATATGAGCCAACCTTGGATGGGGCTATTCACTTGAGGGTTAGCAAACGATTGGCGTTAGAAATTTTGTGATTTTTTAAAATCGAGGAGCTGAGGATTACAGGAAGAAGGCCCTGACTTTCCAAATTCTCAAAAGCGATAGAACCGCCATAGATGCCCTCGAAGGAGAGGTTTCGTGCGGGGATTTTCAACCCCGGGATAATGTAAAGTCCGGGTCAACCCTCCCGCTCTTTTTCCATACTCTCTTTAATTTGGGATGCGGCTTCGCCCACAAAAAAATAAGTGGCCTGGCATCATTGCAAATATTATAGTCGAATTGTTAACCTTGAAGGGGCTGCGCAATATCCCTATGCCGAAAATTAAAGCCAACGGAATCAACATTTACTATGAAATTCAAGGTCAAGGCAAACCACTGGTCCTAATCATGGGGCTTCGGCGGAACGCCGAGTGGTGGTACTGCCAGATCCCCGCCTTGGCGGAACACTTTCAAGTGCTGGTATTCGACAACCGGGGCGCGGGCCGCTCCGATCAGCCGGCCGCGGATTATTCCATTCCCCTCTTTGCCGACGACACGGCCGCTTTGATGAAAGGTTTGGGACTTTCTTCGGCCCATGTGCTCGGCATTTCCATGGGCGGCTATATCGCCCAGGAGCTGGCCATAAACTACCCGGAATTGGTTCAAGGCCTGATCCTCGGCTGCACCGGGGCCGGAGGCAGCCGAGCGGTTCTGATGACTCCGGAACGTCTGGCTAAATTCACCGCCAACAAGGGGCTTTCCCCGGAGGAGATCCTCCGCAAAGATATGGACATCTATTTTTCAGAAGGTTTCATCCAAGAGTGGCCGGAGAAGATCGAAGAGTTTGTTGAAATCTCAAGGCGCCATTACCAACCACCGGAGTCGTTCCTGCGGCAGTTCGCCGCCTGTCAAAAACACGATACCCTCAAGCGCCTTCACCGGATAATCCATCCCACCTTGATCATGACCGGCGATGATGATCCGTTGATCCCTCCCGAAAACTCCCGTATCCTGAAAGAAATGATCCCCCAGGCCCGGCTGGAATTCTTCCCTGCCGGGCGCCATTGCTTCTTCATGGAATTTGCCTCCAAATTCAATCAAAAGGTTATCGATTTTTTAGAGAAAAAAATTGGGAGAAGATAGAATTCTAATTCAACCCATCTCCGGCCCGGCAAGCCCCATAATCCGGTCCGATATCCCCGCCGGGCTCTCCGGGCCGAAAGCCATCTGCGTCAAATCCCGCTGCTTAACCAATCCCCTATCCGCCAGGGCTGACGAATCCAGACCGAAGCTAGTATTGAAATCCAGATAGACATTTTCACCGCGCAGTCGTCCCAGCATTCCGTCTAAAAGGGCGAGAGCCGTCTCTCGTCCCCGAGCCGCCACTGGACCGATATAAAAGGCCTGCCGTCCCGGCCGGGTCAGGGCAAACCCTTGCAATTGCCCTTCCGGGGTCATGGCGACCAGCGGCGCCACCGGGGAATCGGTTATTAAAGAAGCGAGGATGGGACTTCGATCCGCGCCGAAGGCTAAACGATCGAAGGCATAAACCGCCAAACAAAGCCGTTCACCCCAGGCCGGTCCTTTTTTCTTTACTCCCGGTTGCCCCCTTCCCTCCCAGCGTTCGATCAGCCCCTCGGGTCGGAAGCCCAACGACTCGTATAACGGCCGGCCGGCAGGCGTGGCATCCAGCTTAATAGATTTCACTCCGATCCGCTGCAGATGCTCCAAAGCCGCCCGCATCAGCCGAGTGCCGAGGCCGCGGCGGCGATAATCGGGATCGACCAGCATCATGCCGATCCAGGCCAGTTCTGTACCATAAACCACCGTGGTGACCGTGCCGATCAGATGTCCGTCGAGGACGGCACCGAAACAGCCCCAAGGCCGAAGTTGGAGCAGCCGCCGCCAGTCGCGCTCGGTCTGATTCCACCGGGACTGTTCCGTGAGCCGCAGGGCCTCCGGCAAATAACCCTCATCGAGCAATTCTATTCCAATCCCATCCGTCATTTTTTAAGTTGACGCTTCGCCCTTTAAGTTATCTACCAGACCGTTTTTACAGGGGCGTCCTTTCGAATTTTCTTATCTTTGGTGATCAAGACCAGATCAAGGACCATGGCCGTGGCCATAATAATTTGGTCAACCGGGTCGATCAACGATTTCATGGGCAAGCGAACCGCCTTAAGGGCAATGGCATTGGTAACCGGGACAAAATGGAGAAATGGCAGTGCTTCAGAGGCTCGGATCCAGTCCCCGACTTCCATGGTCAACTGCAACCGACCTTTGGCGACCAGCATAGCCACTTCCCAGGCGCTCATGGAAGAAATATAAATTTTCTTATCCACCACGGACTTGTCGATCAAGGTCCTGGCCTGGGGCGACAATAGGTCGGGGCTACTCACCCACCAAATCCAGACGTGTGTGTCCAGGAGGATCATAGGAGATGGATTCGCAAGAAGTCCATCTCCAGCCCGAGCGCGAATAAGCGCCGGACTGGGGTGGGGGTGGAACCATTGGAATTCACTTCCA
>DOTU01000329.1:3969-5600 GCA_003520965.1 Candidatus Zixiibacteriota bacterium | reverse complement strand
CGCGAGTTCTACTCCGAGCGTGACGTGGTCTACGAGGAACGTCGGCTGCGCACCGATAACGACCCGGGCGGCAAGTTGGAAGAGCAACTGAATGCGGCCGCGTTCACATCAGCAGCATACGGCTGGCCGGTGGTCGGCTGGGCCTCCGATCTGGAAACAGTGACCCGCGAGGAGGTCAACGATTTCTTCCATCAATATTACGCCCCCAATAACGCGGTAATTGCCATTGTCGGCGATGTGAAATTTAATGACATGATCGCGCTGGTCGGGAAATATTTCGACAGCGTTCCACCTTCGAAAATCCCACCACCTCCCGTGCAGACAACCGAGCCTGAGCAAAAAGGGGAACGTCGCCTGAGCGTAGAGTATGACGCCAACCCCGAGATGGTCATTGGTTGGCACATGCCGGGCGGGGGAGGAATCGATCAGGAGGTGTTCGATATCGTCTCCAGCCTCCTAAGCCGTGGACGGACCAGCCGTCTCTACAAGAGCCTGGTTGAGGATAAGCAGATTGCCAGTTCGGTTTACGCTGGAAGCGATTTCGCCCGTTTCCCCAGCCTGTTCACGATCTGGGTTACACCCAAAGCGCCGCATACGCTCGACGAGGTCGAAAAAGCGGTTTATGATGAGATCGAAAAGCTTAAAACCGATGGCCCATCCAATTGGGAGTTGGAAAGAACGCGCAACCAGATCGAATCGGATTATGTGCGAGGCATGCAATCTAATCTGGGCATGGCTTTCCGACTTACGGATATGCAGGCGCTCACCGGTGATTGGACCTATATCAACAAGCTCAAGGGGCTTCGCGAAAAGGTGGCATCCGATGATGTCAAGCGTGTCCTGGCTAAGTATTTTATCAAGGATAACCGGACGGTAGCTTTCCTGGTCAAGCCTGACTCAACTTCCCCCAAGCAAGAGGCAGCAATCGATCCTACGAAAGGGGCCGCTAAATGAAAAAGATATTTTTAATTTCGATAATAATACTCGCGGCCTTTGCCTTTGTGTCCGCGCAGGAAGGCATTTCCCCAGCCTCGAAAGTTATCGCCAATATGAAATTTCCGGAGCTCAGTTGGAAAGTGCCGGAGGTTGGCAAAGATGTCACTAGAACGGTACTGCCAAACGGCATCATAGTCTATCTCAAGGAAGATCACACGCTACCGATTATTAACGCCCACGCCATGGTAAAGGCGGGCGAGATTTATGATTCCAAAGCGGATATGGAAATTGGCGATCTAACCGGCACATTGATGCGCGCCGGTGGTACCAAATCGTTTACGCCCGATTCGCTCAACACGCTGCTGGAATTTATCTCCGGTTCGGTTGAAAGCGGAATCGGCACCGAGTCCGGTTCGGTTTCGATGTCGGTTATGTCGAAAGACCTCGATATCGGCCTCAAGATTTTCAATGAAGTGATACGTTTCCCAACATTCGATACCGCCAAAATCTCGCTGGAGAAATCGCAGATTAAAGAAGGTATCCGTCGCCGGAACGACCGTCCGGGGGGAATCATCTGGCGCGAATTTTCGCGTGTCATCTACGGCGATCACCCTTATGGCCGGATACTTGAATGGGATAATGTGAAAAATATCAGCCGCGACGATCTGATTCGCTACCACGAGAAATATTTTCAT
>DOTU01000329.1:3184-3639 GCA_003520965.1 Candidatus Zixiibacteriota bacterium | reverse complement strand
CTTTTCGGCGATTGGAAGAAATCAGACGTGGCTCTTCCACCGATACCGCCGGTAGATTATGTTATGAAGCCCGGCGTATATGTTATCGAAAAGCAATTGACCCAAACCAATATCAGTGTCGGTCAGCTTGGTATCAAGCGCGACAATCCGGATCGCTACGCAATCGCGCTGATGAACTTCACGCTTGGCGGCGGAAGCTTCACCTCGCGGCTGACCTCGAAGGTACGCTCCGACGAGGGGCTGGCTTATTCGGTCGGTTCCAGTTTCAATATCAGCGGTAGAGACTACGGCACATTCGCGGCTTACGCCCAGACCAAAACCGCCTCAACTCACCGGGTGCTGGAAATATTCATGCAAGAGTTCAAGCGTATCCGAGAAGAGCTGGCCAGTCAGCAGGAGTTCGAGACTGCTCGTGACGCCTATATCAACAATTACGTATTCCAGTTCGATTCGCC
>DOTU01000329.1:0-2847 GCA_003520965.1 Candidatus Zixiibacteriota bacterium | reverse complement strand
ATCCGCTCGGTAACCAGGGAAGATATGAAGCGCGTGGCCGAGAAATACCTGAAGCCCGATCAGATGACGATTATGGTTTTAGGCGATACCACCAAAATGGTTGGCGATCTGAAAGATTTCGGGCCGGTGCAAAATATCAAACTTGAAGATCCGAAAGTCGAGTGAGTTCGGACGAGCATAAGTTGGTGAAGGCGCACCCGCATAGCTTCTGTCCGTGGTGCGCCTCTCACCTTGTAAAGAAGCTTTCGGATGGGCGAGAGCGCCTGGTCTGCCCCAACTGCGATTTCATCTGGTATCGCAACCCGATCCCCGCAACCGGGGCGATTCTTTGTCGGGACAACGCTATCTTATTAGTAAAACGCAAATATCAGCCGAGAGTGGGCGATTGGTGTTTCCCGGCCGGATTTATGGAGTATGATGAATCACCGACAGAATGTTGTATTCGCGAATTAAAAGAGGAAACGGGGCTGGATATCAGTATTACTCGTTTATTCTGGAATTACGCGGGGCATGACGATCCCCGCTCCAACGCTGTTTTGATGATCTATCTGGCTGATATTATCGGCGGCAAACTTATAGCGGGCGATGATGCCAGCGAGGTTGCCTTTTTCGCTCTCGATAAAATTCCGTCCAATATCGCTTTTCAGGCGCACCGTGAAACCATAGCCGACTACAAGCATTTCGTAGCAACCGGCCATCTTCCGGGAGAATAATGCTGCATACAGGTTCACGCATACTGGGTATTGATCTTGGCGCCAAGTGGATCGGATTGGCTACAGCCGATTGGGAGGTCAAGATTGCCACCGGGTACGATGTTATCGAATACAAGGGGCGCCCGAATTTGATCGAGCAGCTAAGGGCAATCGTAAAAAGCGATAATATCGAGCTGATAGTGCTGGGCTTACCGTTAAATATGGATGGCAGCGAAGGGGCCAAGGCTCTCGAAGCTCGCAAGATTGGGGAGCTTATCAAAGCGAGCATGCCTGTCGAGTTGGAATATATCGACGAGCGTTTGACAACGGTTCAGGCGATCAAGGAGCTTCATCGGATGGAGGGGAAAGTCGGCAAGAGCCGGAAGAAGCTGAATATGATGTCGGCTATGATTATCCTGCAGGACTATCTGGATGGTTTAAAGGCTTAGCATGAACCTGAAAATCTTTTTCAATATCCTTGCTGTTTTTCTGATCGCCTTACTGGCGGTCTTTTCATATTTCTATCTTCTGCCGCACCAAAAAGCGAATTTCGGTAACGAGGCTAAATATCTGCTGATCAAAAAGGGTGAGTCGGTCAATCTGATCGGCGCCAATCTCGATAGCCTTGGGGCGATTTCATCGAAAGCTGATTTCGTTTTCTTTGCCAAGCTGCTTCATAAAAGTTCTCATCTCAGGGTTGGACGGTATTCCATCAAACCAAATAGCTCTCTGGCGACAATAATAGGAATGATCGAACGCGGCGAATCGACACCTTATAATGTCACTATTCCCGAGGGGTTCAACATGGGGCAGATCTCCAACCTTCTGGAAACAACGATCGATATCGATCTTCCGCAATTTCGGGATGCCGTCACCGACAGGCATTATCTTGATTCGCTCAGTATCACCGCCGGCAATCTTGAGGGATACCTCGCTCCCAGCACCTATAATCTATATTATGATGAAAGCCCCAGGCGGGTGGTCAATAAGATGGTCAGCCACTTTTTCCAATCGCTCCCGGAATCGTTTGAGGCAAAAGCCCGACGACTGGGACTCACCATGCATCAGGCGGTGACGCTGGCCTCGCTGGTGGAGAAAGAGGCGCGACTCGATTCGGAGCGTCCGATTATCGCCGCGGTTTATCTTAATCGGATGCGCAAAGGGTGGCTATTGCAATGCGACCCGACTGTTATCTACGCCCTGGGCGGACTCAATCGACCCTTAACAAGGGGCGATCTCGAAATAGATTCTCCATACAACACATATCGCAATTACGGTTTGCCTCCCGGCCCGATTACCAACCCCGGCGTGAAGGCGCTGGAGGCAGCGGTCAATCCGGCTCCGGTGGGTTATCTCTACTTTGTGGCCCGCGGCGATGGCAGCCACGTATTCTCGTTTACTCTCGACGATCACAACACCGCCACCGCGCGTGTCAAACGCAATAACGGGAAACGATAGAAAAGCCAGAGTATTATAATCGCATGTCATTGCGAGGAAGCCCCTTTTAGGGGCTGACGAAGCAATCTGAATCTATTTATAGGAGTACTCTTGTTTGATGCATTCAGATTGCTTCGGGTTTTCCCGATAAAATCGGGACAAAACCCTCGCAATGACAGGTTTAGGTTATCCTCGTCGATTCTTAACGCTTTTTTGATAGATCGATATCTGTTTCCATCGAAGCTTCTCCACTGCGCTGGCTTTCATGGCCTGTTTGGCAGCCAGATATACCAACTCCTTTTTGAGTTTGAGATAGCTCTGGAATCGACCAGTATCGAGTGTACCATTTTCAATAGCGACGCGCACAGCGCAGCCCGGCTCGCTCTGATGGCCGCAATCGCGGAAACGGCATCCAATGGCCAGCTCCTCGATATCGTCAAAGACCTGGCGTAAACCCTGATCGTCGCCCCAGACCTGCAACTCGCGCATGCCGGGCGTATCGATAACGATGCCACCTTCAGGGAGAAGCAATAGTTCGCGATGGGTGGTTGTGTGGCGTCCCCGGCTTTCGGCATCGCTGACCGTATTAGTAGCCAGACGGTCCTCCCCCAATAGACGATTTATTATGCTCGATTTGCCGACTCCCGATGAGCCCAGAAAGGCCGCCGTTTTACCTTGAACCAGATAAACGCCCAAAGCTTCCAAACCCTGACCATCT
>DOTU01000172.1 GCA_003520965.1 Candidatus Zixiibacteriota bacterium | reverse complement strand
GCGCCCCAAGCCATCGTTACGGGCACGGCCCTGGGACCGAACGACTCCTGAAGCTGTCCAACGGTTTTCTCGAAATCGGCATGTTCTTTATCCATGCGGTTGACGAAAAATCCACGCGGGAGTTCCAATCTTTGGGTGTTTCGCCAGGCCGTATCGGTACCAACCTCAACACCGGAAACGCCGTTTATTACAATTAAGGCGAAATCGGAAACACTCAAGCCAGCCTCGACCTCTCCTACAAAATCGGCATAACCGGGCATATCGATAAAATTAAATTTATGATTACCCCAATCGAGATGGGATATCGCCAGGCTGATTGATATCTTCCTGTTCTTTTCATCATCGCTGTAATCGGAAACGGTTGTGCCATCATCCACACTGCCCATGCGGGAGATTGCCTTGCCGACGAACATAATGGCTTCGTTGAGTGTAGTCTTGCCGGTGCCGCCATGCCCCACCAATCCTATATTTCGCAGCCTGTCAATTGTCTCTTCTTTCATCATGCCTCCATTACATATTTCGAACAGACAAGTAAAATAAAAATAGAGCCTGATAATGTCAATAATTATCCGCTCAAATTTGCCATTTTACCCAAATATATCTATTCGCAAAATGAGGTTATATCGGCGTATCGGTCGGGGAAAATGCCACCATTATCTCCTGAGCCAGGGATTTGCCTCGCCTACCCGTCGCGGGTCCCGCCTTTCGACCCAAAGGGTCGAAAGAAGAATGTCCAATTGGACATCTAAGCCTCTTTATCAATCATGTTTTCATCATCCAAATGGATTCGAGAAGCATTCCACCCAAGCATATTGACAGACTTGCGGTCCAATTGGACATTCGCGCGACCTTTGGTCGCGGGCGGGACCCGCGACGGCTACCCCGGCGGCCAGGAAAACCAGCGCCCACCCAGGACATGCACATGTAGATGATAGACAGTTTGGCCGCCGTGACGGTTACAGTTGATTACTGTTCGGAAACCGTCTGCCTCAAGCCCCTTGTTTTTGGCCTCCTGGGCGGCAATGGTTAACAAGCGGCCAAGCGTTTGCTCGTTAGCAACGAGAATTGTCTCGATATGCGCTTTTGGAATTACCAGGAAATGTACAGGCGCCTGAGGATGAGTGTCTTCAAAGGCCAGGAATTCATCATCCTCATAGATGATTTGGGCCTTCAGTTTTTTGCTAATTATATCGCAGAAGATACAGGATTTCACAGGTCCCCCAACTGATGTAAGATTAATGCAGGAAAGATCATGGCCGCGGTTTCTGTGCGCAAACGCCTCGGACCGAGTCCTGTTGGCATAAATCCAGCGTTGAGACAGGCCTCGAATTCGCTTTCGGAAAAGCCGCTTTCCGGGCCAACGAGGAGAAGAATTTTCCTAATAGCAGTAATTTCCTCAAGATAATGCTCTATCGGTTTGGATGAGGCATCCTGATGAGCTACCAGTGCGAGATCATAATCTTTTCGTTGATCGAGTAAATCAACGAATGATACAAACTCCGCAATATTGGGGATGATCGATCTCTTGGACTGCTTGGCGGCGGCGCGGGCTATGCGCACCAGGCGGCTGGTCTTTCTTGACGAGGATTCCTCGGTTTGCTTGGAATATCCCTTATCGGAGTAATAGAAGATAAAGCTGGACACACCGACTTCTGTTCCTTTTTCGACTATCTCATCCATCTTGTTGGGACGGCAGATTCCCTGGGCCAGGGTGACATTGTAGAATGGCTCATTTTCGAGGCGGGAGGTGCTGGCGATAATGCCGGTGACAGATGTTTTATCAATCGATTCAATTACCGCGCGGTATTTGAGGCCGGAGCCATCGAATGCCCAAAACGTATCACCAGGCTTGGCGCGCAGCACTTGCGAGAGATGCTTGGCCTCCTCACCGGTTAGGGTGAGCCTCTCCCCTTTGACCTGACCGGGTTCAACTATAAAATTTGTGACTGTGATATCGATGGGGAATTCCTTTGCGATTTATTGTAGGTCAAAACCACAGGGGTTTTGGCCTACAATACCCGCTCTTACTTTCTAAAACAGCCTTTACCCGAACACACAACTCATAACCCACAACTCACGACTACCTGCCCCCCAACGTCTCCCTGAGCTTCTCGAAAAACGATTTATCGGCCTTGGGCGGTTTTTCGCCGCGCATCTGGCCAAGCTTTCGTATTATTTCACGTTCTTCATCGGAGAGTTTTTCCGGTGTCCAGACAATCACCCGCACCAGCTCATCGCCCCGGCCATAGCTGTTGAGATGCGGGATACCTTTGCCACGAAGCTGAAATATCTTTCCCGATTGCGTTCCCGATGGAACCTTGATTTTCGTAGTTCCATCAAGCGTGGGGACCTCGATCTCGGCTCCCAAAGCCACTTGCGAGAACGAGAGCGCTACTTCGCAAATAATATCATCTTTGTGACGAGTAAACTGCTTATGTTCGATCTCGTTGATAACCACGATCACATCGCCGGGCGATCCGCCCTTGGGACCGAAATCGCCTGAGCCTCTTACTTGCAGATAATTGCCCGCCGCGACGCCAGCCGGAATCTTGACATTGACAGTAGCGCTGCCGCTGGTGACACCTCGCCCATTGCACTCCGGGCACTTCTTTTCTATAATCTGGCCCTCGCCTCCGCATTTGGA
>DOTU01000239.1:4478-8397 GCA_003520965.1 Candidatus Zixiibacteriota bacterium | reverse complement strand
TCAACGAGCGAATTGAGCCACATCGCATTGAGACATTGGAATCATTAGTAAAATCGAAATTCGAGATATTGACCTACACCGAGGCTATCGATATCCTGATGAAAGCCAATAAGAAGTTCGAATTTCCTGTTAAATGGGGCCTGGACTTACAAGCCGAGCATGAAAGATACCTTTGCGAGGAGCATATTAAAGGCCCGATTATGGTGCGAGATTATCCCCGCGAAATAAAAGCGTTTTATATGCGGGTAAACGACGATGACAAAACTGTGGCGGCGGTTGATGTTTTGGTACCGCAGATCGGCGAAATTATTGGGGGAAGCCAGAGAGAGGAACGGTTCGACAAGCTCAAAGAGCAGGTGGCATATCATCATGTTAAAGAGGATTCGATCTGGTGGTACTATGAGCTTCGGCGCTATGGCACGGTGCCTCATGCCGGGTTCGGCCTGGGATTTACCCGAGCCTTGATGTATATGTCGGGCATGGCTAATATCCGTGACGCGATTCCCTTCCCGCGGACGCCGAGAAACGCGAAGTTTTAGGCTGAGGTCTATCGATGCGCAAGCTGGTTAGCCCACTGCGCACATCTATTGGTAGGAGCCCCAATGAATAAATGGTTTCTTCCCATAATATTAGCTGTGATTTTGGAAATGTCGGTGGCCGCGCAGGCGTTTGACGGCCAGCGCAAGGGGTTTATTATAGGCGGAGGACTTGGTATGGGATTATCATCTTATGCTCAATCTTTCGAGACCAATAGACACAGATATATTATCGACAGGATTGACAAAGGCGCCCTCATAAGCGATTTCAAGGTCGGTTATGCTCCTACGAAGAGGATTGAAATATATTACACATCCAAATTCTCTTGGTTTAGGATGACAAACGCTATTGGAGATAATGTGATTGTTGCGGATGGGATCAGCGGCTTGGGAGTTTCAAGATATTTCCGCTCTACAATTCCTGCCTGGTTCCTCTCAGGAGGGATTGCCATGTCGACGTGGTCGCTTCCATTCGAGGGTAATAGCTCGGCCTGGCGCGGTTTCGGTTTTTATGTGGGGGGAGGCTATGAATTTACTCGCCATCTCGATGTTGAAGCAAACTTGATTTGGGCCAGGCCAAACCTCACGGAGAATGGGGTCAAGGCCACCACCTACAGCCTGTCATGGAAATTCACGTTGAACGTATTGGCATATTAAGGTTTGGATTTCGGGCAGGACCAACTCTGACACCCTGCAAACTTTATTCCGTTTATCTCAAATGATCATATTCATCAATATGCTGAATATGATACATATAATCCTGTTTGGAAATATTGCTCTGCCAATAACCGGATAGTCGTCCCCCAATATAGAATATCATAAAGATGGCTAATATTGAAAGCGCAACCGCCCGCGGCGAGATTTTCTTTTTTACGCCGACAACACCAACGTAAAGCGTGTCTTTAACCGGGCAGACCTTAACACACTCCATGCAACCGGTGCATTCATCCGATCTGACTGTACCAGCTTTATGCACCTTGATCATAGCCGGGCAAACGCGCGTACAGGCCAGGCAATTGGTGCAGGTGGCGGCGTTGCGTCGAATCTTGACAGGGCTTAAGAAGCTGAGTATCCCCAATAGAGCTCCATACGGGCAGAAATAACGGCACCAGAAATTGGAGATGAATAGAGAGGCTACCGCCAGTAGCAGTAAAATCCCAAAGGTCATGCTCGACATTCTGATGAAAAAGAGCAGCATTTTGATATCGGCAACCTTATTATAAGGCGATTCGATAAAGGCCTTCAGCGTAGCGGTGTTCATCGAAATTAGAATGACATCCACAAAAAAGGCCAGCAGAATATATTTAAGCGATCGCAACGGATAATCAATCCATTTGGACGGTCTCCAACCATACGGAGCCACAAACCGACGGCCAAACAGCTTCCTCCCCAGTTTCCAGAACCACTCGGAGATCAGCCCTACCGGGCAGATGAAACTGCAAAAGCTTTTCTTAAAAATAAGGCTGGCAATGAGTATCGCCAGGAATATCACCAGCGCAGCCGGGTGGACATGATTGAAGACGCCTGTAAAAAGCCAGTATTTAATGCCGATCAAAGCCGACAGCGGCAGGAAACCCTCAGCGCCTGCCGGGCGAGGCACTTCGATACTATTACCGCCAGTAACGTAATATCGATACCAGAAGTAGAATTGAATTCCAATCAGAATGCAGGTGATGAAGAAACCATATTGAATCACCTTGCGAAGCTTGTGGCCGTTCTTGAATAAATTCTTGGACAACTTGGGAAATCGAGATATCTGTTTTTCAGCAGGTATTTGGTTTAGTTTTTCCATTGAGCCTAATTTAATATAACTCCGGGCAAGGTGCGCTGACAATTATCATATTTATGATATTTTAGTTGGGATCATGGATAATGTTACCGGAGAATAAAAAGCCGAGGTTTTTTTGGGACCTCGGCTACAAATCATAACTACTTTTTAATATCTACTTTTTCGCTTCCTGATCCTTGTAGTATTTATCGATAAATGGCCGGAAAAGCTCGATCGGGATTGGGAAGATAGTCGTTGAATTCTTCTCGGCAGCGATTTCAACCAGCGTTTGCAGATATCTTAACTGCACACCAACCGGATTTTGGCCGAGCACATTAGCGGCGTCATTTATCTTCTCTGATGCCTGGAATTCGCCATCGGCATGGATAACTTTGGCGCGACGTTCGCGTTCGGCCTCGGCCTGCTTGGCAATGGCCCGCTGCATCTCTTGCGGCAGGTCAACATTCTTAACCTCGACAATGGCGACCTTTACGCCCCAGGGCTCTGTTTGCTGGTCAATCACGGTCTGAAGCTCTGCGTTGATTTTCTCGCGGTTGGAGAGCAGATCGTCAAGTGCGACTTTACCGAGTATTGAACGCAAAGTTGTCTGGGCTATAAGGGACGTAGCGTAGTTGTAATCTTCGACATCGATGATAGCCTTGGTCGGGTCGATTACCCTATAGTATGCTACAGCGTTAACTTTGACTGTCACGTTATCGCGGGTGATAATATCCTGCGGGGGCACATCCATAGCGACAGTTCTAAGACTAACCTTGACCATCTTATCGATCAGCGGGATTAGTAGAATGAGACCCGGGCCTTTGGCGCCAACCAGGCGTCCCAGCCTGAATACTACCCCGCGTTCATATTCCCGCAATATCCTGATAGCATTTCCAAGTATGAAAAGGACCAGAACCACCACCACGACAATGGGGAATAGAAACGATACGTTTGTTACGGTTTGATCGGGCATTTAATCCTCCGTTTATTATTGCTCAATTGATTCTACTTTAAGCTCCAGGTCTCGAACCTCGACAATGTGTACTTTCTTATTCGGTTCGATTGGCTGATCTGAAACCGCTGTCCATAGCTCGCCGTGGACGAATACCCGGCCGCCGTCCTTATCAACTTTGGTCTTAGTTAGGGCCGTTTCGCCTTTTAGGCCCGGTACGCCTGTGGCTACTTTGCGCCGATGAGTACGCATAGCCATGTAGGCTGCCAGAAAGAAGAAGCCGGTAAATACTATAATAGTTGGTATAATCACTGAAAGTGAGACTCCTTTGTACGGAAACTCGGTATCGTTGACAAGCATAAGCGAGCCTAAGAAAAGACTAAGCACGCCACCACCTCCCAATATTCCGTGGCTTAAGATTTTTACCTCCAAAAGAAAGAGGATCATAGCTAAAATAATGAGGAGCACACCCGCGAAACGGATGGGGAGCGCCTGGAAAGAAAATAGCGCCAGGATCAATGATATCCCTCCAATCACTCCGGGCAGAACTGCGCCGGGATTGGAAAACTCGAAATAGAGCCCCAGCATACCGATAGCCATCAGGATATAGGCGATATTGGGGTCGGCAATTATCTCAAGAATCTGATCGGCGAATCCAATGCT
>DOTU01000239.1:0-4165 GCA_003520965.1 Candidatus Zixiibacteriota bacterium | reverse complement strand
GTATCGCCATCGATCTTGGTCAGAAGATCATCGAGATCAGATGCCACCAGATTAACGACATTCTCTTTAAGGGCTTCAAATTCGGTGATTGAAACCGATTTACGAACAGCATCCTCGGCCCATTGCATATTACGACCGCGTTTACTGGCTAACGTTTTTATCTTGGCAACAGCATCGTTGGTGATCTTCTCGCCCAGCGTTGAATCGATATTGGCCCCACCCATGCCAACTGGATGCGCTGAACCGATATTAGTTTGTGGTGCCATCGCGACGAGATGCGCGGCGTAACTGATAAACACCCCAGCCGATGCAGCGCGCGAGCCGGGAGGATAGACATAGATTATAACTGGAATCTCAGAGGCTAATATCTCCCTTATAATATCCCAGGTGGCTTCCATTTGACCGCCGGGGGTATTAAGCTCAATCACCAGCACTTCGGCATCAAGCTTACGCGAGTGACGGATAGCCTGGGCAATCTCGCGAGTGGTAACCGGTCCAATAGCGGATTGAATCTTAATAACGGTTACAATGCGGCCTAAAGATTCGGCCACTATGGGCTTTTCCGTAGTTTTTGAGGTATCCTGCGCCCACAAAACAGAAACACCTAAAACTATGCAAAGGGCGATAAATATCTTTTTCATTGAATATAATTTAGCTAAGAAAAGGATAAAAAGTCAAGATATGTTTATTAATTTCACTTTTGAGTTACGGAAACGTCAGGATGTCGTTCCGCTCTGAGCGGGACTCCATCCTGACGCATACGGGAATATCTTAATCAGATTGCGAGTAGGCAATTTTGCCGTCAATGACCGTCATTAAAACCTCAGCCTGAGCAATCTTGTCGGGCCTAATTTCAAAAATATCATCTGATAATATCACCAGATCGGCCCGCTTGCCAATAGAAATGCTTCCGCAGATATCATCGTAACAACAAGCGTACGATGAACCTCTGGTATATGCCTCAATCGCTTGGGAAGGAGTGAGTCTCTCCTCAGGATACCATCCAGCGCGCTTCTCAGATGAGCGTTTGCGAGTTACAGCGGCGTGGATTCCTGCAATAGGATTGGCCGTTTCTATGGGGGCGTCGGAACCAAACGCCAATTTAGCGCCTAATTTTAGAAACGTCTTAAAGGGATATGCGTAACGCGAGCGAGCACCCCAATATTTATCGGCGACATCGCGATCGGATGTGGCGTGTATCGGCTGCACCGAGGCGATGATATTGTATGCTTTAAAAAGATTAATATCGGATTTTCGCAGAAGCTGGGCATGTTCCACGCGCGGACGTAGTCCCCGTTTTTTGTAAGTCGAAAGATACTTTCCGATAGAGAAAAGCGCCTGGAAATTGGCTCGATCTCCAATGGCGTGTATGGCTACGGAGATACCATTGCCGGTTGCATATTTAACAAGCCTCTCAATTTCACGGCACCCGAGATTTTCAACGCCGTAGTTGCTCTTTGATCCCTTGTAAGGTTTGAACATGAAGGCTGTCTGAGAACCGAGAGCGCCATCAGCGAAAAGCTTGAGGCAGCCTATCCGAAAATGCTCACTCCCCATCCCGGTTTTAAGTTTGGAATCTACTGCTCCTTGTAGACCATCTCTGGGAATCATGGAAAAAACCCTGAGCAGAAGCTGGTCTTTTTTATCGAGTTCATTGTATATTGAAAATAAATTGGCCTCGCCATCGCAATCACCCACACCGGTAATACCCAATTTCAAGAGATGCATTTGGGCATCTTTGACTGATTGGAAATTTTCTTTGCGTGATGGCTTGGGAATTTTAATATCCGCAATCTCGGCGGCTTCTTCCTGCAATATTCCGGTCGGAATTCCATCTGAGTCTTTCATAATCACTCCGCCCGGCGGATCGGTCGAATTGGCATCAATACCAAATATTTTCAGGGCGGTTGAATTCACCCAAAGCAGATGGCCATCCTTGCTGCGCAGGGCAACCGGGTTTTTAGTGATTTCATCCAGGATGCCCTTATGAGGAAAATCGTCACCCCATAGATTTTTATTCCAACCGCGGCCTATCAACCACCTATTGGCGGGAAGATCAACAACCGCTTTATTTAGCGTTTTCTTAACCTTATCGAGTGACGCAATTCCATCGAGATTAACCCGCTTGAAGCTTCTGCCCAGGCTGAGAAGATGAAGATGGGCGTCAATAAGGCCGGGAACAACGCATTTTTTCTTTAAGTCAACGACAGCATAACCGGATTTAGCCAACGGCTTAATGCTGATATTATCGCCTATTTGAGTAATGCAACCGTTTTCTACCACGATTGCCTGAGCGCCCTCGGTTTTAGGATCACAGGTGTGGAAATGGCCATTAATGAATATCGATTTGTCTGTCATACCCTTAGCTCATTTATAAAGAATTATCACTTGGCCAGCCTGCGATAATCGCCATCCCTGATTGTTATCTCCATTTGATCGAGTTTCTCAAGGATTGGAATGATATACTTACGGCTGGTCTTAAGATGCGTTTTAATATCGGATGCGGTAGCCTGGCCTGCCTTTTTCAAATATTCAGTAAGAGACCGTATTATCTCATCGAAATCGCGCCTGGTAAAGAGTATTCCCCCTTTAAGCTCGATGATTTCGCCTTTATCTCGAAGGAAATTTATGACAACTTCATATTTGGGCTCTTCGTCGATAAATTCCTTCCTTGTAGGAGCGGCAAGTGGGCTTGCTGAGAGACGGGCGTTGAGGCGTCCCTGCATACGAAGCTGATCGGGATTAAGCTGGGCCTCATGACTGGTAAGCTTGAGATACCCTTTTTCATGGGTCACCTTGCCTGTCGACACCAAATAGTCGACGACCGCGGGAAGCTGCTCAGGGCTGAGTTTGAGCTTTTTAGCGATAGCTCCCGGCTCGATACCGTCGGACCAGGGCCTAATCTGATGATCTGATTCCAGTATGGCTATAGCGGGCGCTGCAAATTTCTCAAGCGATTTACGAGAGAGAACGTTGTCACTGAAGACCAAAATATCGCCACGCTCGGAAAGAGCCCTTAAAGCCGATTCCATTTCCTGACGCCTGAATGGTATATTTTGATAAAGCTTGGAGAGCGGGACTCTGATATTTTTTTCAAGTTCGGTCAGGATGATACTCTCAGGAGCAAATTTCGAACGCTTTTCGAGAATATCATGCTGCAGCGCTTTATTTTTATTTCCAGATAATATTTCGGTATCAAGGACGATTCCCCCACCAATCGTATCCTGGGGGCTGATGCGTCGGATAATAAAACGATCGCCAAGTTTAGCCGCCACCGGCGAATTGAGCTTGATTTTCACGAATCCTTGTTGGCCCGGTTTTATTGCTTCGGTATCGATAAAGTAAACTCTACCAAAAACATCGGCAGTGCCCAAAAGGAATGATACTTCAAAACCGCTTTTAAGCGATAACTTGGCGCCCGCCAAGAGCGAAAGCTCGGCGGCGATCTGTTGTGTTGGCGTAACCGTTCCCGGCAAACAAACTGCCTCTCCCCTGTCGATAGCGCTTTTTTCGATACCTGCCAGGTTGATTGCCACTCTACTGCCAGGAAAAGCCTCATTTAATTTATGTTTATGCGTTTGCAAATTCCTGATACGGCTTTTTATGCCCGATGGCTCAATTTCGACTTGTTGATCGAGCGTAAATTTCCCCTCAAGCAATGTGCCGGTAACAACTGTGCCCATGCCCTGAATAGTGAAACGCCGATCTATGAAAAGTCGCGCCGCGCCAAGATCGGGGCGTTGCATCTCATCGGTTAGAAGTCCATCGAGTGCCTTGAGGATATCGGATACGCCTTCGCCACTATTATTGGAGACAGGTATAATAGGGCAATCCTCAAGGAAGCTATCCCTGAGCCGTTCGCGGATGGCATCAGTTTGAAGCCCAAGGTATTCCTCGTCGACAAGATCTTTTTTAGTTAACGCTATCAGGCCCGTTTTTATTCCAAGTAGATTAATGATCTGGAAATGTTCTTCGGATTGCGGCATCCAGCCATCGTCAGCGGCGATAACGAAGATGACGGCGTCAATTCCGCCAACGCCGGCAACCATATTCTTGACGAAACGCTCATGACCAGGCACGTCGACAATACCGATCTGGCGGCCCGAGGGTAACTCTGCCCAGGCGAAACCTAGATCGATAGTCATCCCCCGCTCTTTCTCCTCGG
>DOTU01000097.1:863-3706 GCA_003520965.1 Candidatus Zixiibacteriota bacterium | reverse complement strand
GGCACCTGGGCTTCTCCGGCAACGGCACGGGCCAGGAGGGTTTTACCAGTTCCGGGCGGGCCTAACAGAAGAGCGCCTTTGGGAATTTTGCCACCGAGTTTTTGGAATCTACCGGGGTCCCTCAAGAATTCGATTATCTCCTCAAGCTCCTGCTTGGCCTCGTCGCAGCCGGCGACATCGGCAAAAGTCACTTTGGGGCGCGATCCGGTCAACAGACGGGCTTTGGATTTTCCAAAGGAGAAAATTCCTTTGGGGCCTCCCCCCTGCATTTGGCGCAGCATGAAAATCCAGAAGAAAATCAAAAATAGCCACGGCAGCGTAGCTATAAGCAGGCTTCCCCAGTTGCTCGATGGCTTGGCCTCAACCGGGACACCGTTAGCTTCCATGAGTTTCAAGAGCTCGGGATCACTTGGAAAGGGAATCATAGTAGTGAATTTCTTGGCAGCGACTACCTGATTGCCAACCTTCTTAGAAAACTCGTTTTTGAAATCACCGGTAACCCGGCGATCCTCAAAAACCACTTTGGTGACATTTCCCGCGGTAATCTGATTTTGAAGGTCGGTGTAAGATATCTCAACGATATCTCGTCCCGTACCGAAATAGTAATTGAAGGCCCAGAAGGAAAGGAGAATAATCACTGCCCAAAAGGCCAGAGTCTTCAGGGTCTTCTGCCAGTTAAAATCGGAACTACCACCACCATCAGGCGCAGGCGGTTTGCCTCGCTGATTGCGCCGATCCTCTCCCTGATTTCCCCGTTCCAGCTTATTATCGAAATTATGATCGTCAGAATCGTACTTCATTACTCATCCTTTGGCAATATAAGGCAATTGCCTGTACTTTTCATTGTCATCCAACCCATATCCCACCACAAAGACTTCCGGGATATTGAACCCAACATATTTTATGTTTAAGTCGATTTTTCGTGCCGTTTTTTTATCGAGGAGGGCTACGAACTCGACCGACTTAGGCTTCCTAAGCTGAAGGTATTGCATAATATAGTTACCCGTCAAGCCACTATCAATAATATCCTCAACTATTAATATATGCCGTCCCTGGACATTGACATTGATATCTTTCAAGAGCCGGACCACTCCAGTACTACGCTTGGAGGAGCCATAAGATGCAACCCCCATGAAATCGACTTCGCATTCGATATCGGCGGCGCGGATGAGGTCGGCCATAAAAATGAAGCTGCCTTTTAAGATGCCGATGAAAATCGGGGTTTTGCCCTTGTAATCGGTGGCAATCCGGCGGCCCAATTTTTTGACTCCGGCCTGGAGTTTTTTCTCAGTTATCAGAGCGCGCATAAATTAAGTTAAGAACCTCTCTGGTGTTTTCAGTAATTTTAAAATCATCGGATATCATAACCCCGGCAATCCAGGCAATCTTATGATCGGATAAAATAAGCGGAACGGCCTCTCTCTCGAATTCGGGAATTTTGCAATCAATAAATATATCGGATAGGAGCCGGTGTCCTTTCATTCCCAACGGCCTGATTTTATCTCCCGGGCGAGAGAATCTGATAGTGATATTTTTCATTTTCTCCCGATCAAGATAAATATTGTAATTTCCCAGGCCGAAGTTTCCCATTTCGGATTTCGAAATTACTCTGGCCCTAATAGATCCGTCATGGATACGTGTCGTACCGGGAATCAAGAGCTTTGATTGAATCGGTTCAGACGGGGCCTTGAGAATGGCCAGCCTGCCTTGCGATTTTTCGATATATATTCCCTGCGTCAAAGGGGCCCTTCCTCCGCTTTTGCCGTCGATGATGCCCAGGGCGCGGGACAGGTCCTGAGAGGATAGATTACCCATTTTCCCGCATAGGCTTGAGAATGCCTCCTTGAGTACTTTTTTCCTCAAACTTTTATCATATTGCACAAGTTTCCCTAAATCAAGGACAATTTTACCGCCACCGCTTTCAAACAAAACATCCTCATAGGCTGATACCGTGAAGCCGCGAATAAATTCAAGCTCCTCGGTGATAATTTCTGAGAGACGGGAGATATTGCCTTTTACCGCAGAGTTGATTTTCTCGAATTCAGGCACGATTTTGAGCCGGATACGATTGCGGGAATATTCGAGCGAGCGGTTGGAGGTATCGCGAACATATTTAGCTTTTTCGGCTTTAAGCCAGTTTAGCAGCTCGCATTTTTCGAAATCGAGGAGCGGCCTGATGATCTTGTCGCGGCGCCTGGGTATACCGGCCAGTCCGGATAGGCCGGTTCCACGAGCCAGATTGAAGAGAATAGTCTCGATTGAATCGTCAAGGGTGTGGCCGGTGGCGATTTTGGTATATCGATAATTATTGGCTAAGGTATCGAAAAAAGCATAGCGGGCCTGTCGTCCGGCTTCCTCGATAGAGATGCCGTTTCGTTTGGCAAGAGGGGCGATATGCTGACGTTTGGAATAGAACTTGATATGGAGTGTCTGGCAGGTGTTGCGGCAGAATTCGCGGTCTTTGGCGGAAGCGGAACGGATAACGTGATCGAGGTGGGCGGCGGCCAGGGTGAGATCGTATTTGGATTTCAATTGGTTGAATAGAAGCAGGAGCGACACCGAATCGGGGCCACCGGAAAGGGCGACGAGAACGCGATCACCTTTGGAAAGGAGCTTATGATTTATGAGCGCAGCCTCGAATCTATCAATGATTTGGTCCATTGATATATAATACGGAGATCGGTCTATGAAGTCAATGAGTTACGAGTCGCGAGTCACGGGTCGCTGGTCGCGAGTTATGAGTTGTGAGTTCAGGGTTTGTGGCAGCAGACGGGGACGTCTGCCGCGCATTTTTACAGTGTATGTTGGCGCACCAGGAGGTACGCCATCCTCGGGCGCGCGGG
>DOTU01000097.1:0-482 GCA_003520965.1 Candidatus Zixiibacteriota bacterium | reverse complement strand
GGATAAGAACGATTTGGCAATCATAGTTGCCGAACAACCTGAGAAAAGATATATTCGACCAGGATGAAATTAAAAAGCATTGGGTTCCTTACCGTCGTTATAATAATTGCTCATTTCTGTAGCGTGTTTGGGCAGGAAAGATATTTTTACAAAGGGCATAACTATGGCAGCGAAGCTCTTTTTAATCCACTAAATTTTATATTAAATAGCGGATATGGAATCATGCAGATGGAAGGGCACTCGCGTAAGATTTTCGATCTGCCATACCGCACCGGAGCCCGGAATCTTTGGCGTAATCTGAGTGATCCATTCGGGCCAATATCGCGTTACGGGTGGGGGAATTTCGCCACCAATGAGCTTTTCCCGCTTCATTTAACCAAGACCCATGCTCAGTGGCTGCCCAACTACCAATTGCATCTAATCGGCGGGGGGATGACATATAGAGCCATGTACGAATGGTATGAGGCGCATAAAATCCCTGC
>DOTU01000157.1 GCA_003520965.1 Candidatus Zixiibacteriota bacterium | reverse complement strand
CAATTAGCTGGGAGGACAAGTATGCATAGGCGCATTCTTTTTAGCCTGTTGGCATTTTCCATTTTATTCTCGATTTCTATGGCAATGCCGCCTTATCCTGATCTGTTACAGAAGATTAAAAGCGGCCAGGTAGCGGAACCGATATTCATGTCGGATCCAGGCTATATGGCCAGAATGGGAATCGATCAGGGCAGAGCCGAGCCTCTGATCAGGCCGGGAACCAGGCTTACCAATTTCAATTTTCTGGCGGTCATGGTTGGGTTTTCAGATCAACCGGGGACATTTCCGCCGGTATTTGCGGATTCAGTGGTATTTGGATTAACGAATTTGGGAATACAGGGTCCTCCGCTGCGCCAATTCTACCTGCGGGCATCCTATGGCACACTCAATATTGTTACAATGAATTATCCATCTTCCGTCGGTTGGAGAACAGCTCCTAATTCCCGAGCTTATTATACTTCGCAGGGTGGTACTCATAGCTATGGCGCCGGTACTTACCCGCACAATTCACAAGCTCTCTGTGAATATGTTGTGTCAGCTTTGGATCCGGTAATTAATTTTGCCAATTATGATAATGACGCTGACGGCTATGTCGATGGCATCATTATAATCCATGCCGGAAAGGCTGCTGAAGTAACCGGAGATACGCTTGATATCTGGTCGCATTCCTGGAGCATAACGCCGCAGGTAAGAGACGGCGTATATATTTCGAACTATTGCGTAGTGCCGGAGGCTTTTGGACCAGTGGGGGATTTTACAACCGGTGTCTACTGCCACGAATTTGGCCATGTACTGGGCTTGCCCGATTTGTACGATTATGGGTATGATTCCTATGGATTGGGGGGATGGTCCCTTATGGCTGCGGGATCATGGAACGGGCGAAGCCCGTCCGGTTGGGGAGGATATAGCCCGTCGTTTCTCGATGGCTGGAGCAGGGTTTTTCTCGGCTTTGCGATTCCCATCAACGTAACCACCAGCATTTCGACTGCCCATTTTCCATCAGTTGAAGACAGCGCTAAAGTATACAGGCTTTGGACGAATGGCACGATAGGGCCAGAGTATTATCTCGCCGAATTTCGAGGCAGGACCTACACCGATACAGCTCTTGCGGGATGGGGTATTTGTATCTACCACGTTGACGACGCTCAAACCAATAACGACAATCAATGGTGGCCCGGTATGCCGCCTGCCAACCATTATCATGTAGCTATTGAACAGGCTGACAATCTTTTCCATCTGGAGCATCTGGTAGATTTCATGGATTCCGAAGATCTTTATCCGGATTTTGGGTATAACAATGCGTTTAACGGTACCAGCGCGCCATCATCGGCGGATTACTACGGAAATCCCACGCAGGTAAGCATTGATAATATTGCCGACCCCGATCAGCTTCATGGGACCACGGCGCATCTTAGCGTGATGATTTCCTCAGGTGGCTGTCATTATGTTGACGGTGACGCTAATGGTTCAAACACTTTCACCGGGCTGGATATAACATATTCCGTTCGATTTTTTAAGGGCGGCCCGGCCCCTGCCTATACCTGTGAATGCCCCAGCGGAAGCGGCAATTTCTGGTACGTGGCGGGTGATGTAAATGGCTCATGCAGCTTTACGGGCCTGGATATTACCTATATGGTTAGATACTTCAAGGGGGGACCGGGGCCGATACCGTGTCCATCTTGCCCACCGGCCAGATGATAATACCGAAATAAAATCCAAAAGCCGGGGAGCCCATGTCCCCGGTTTTTATATTTTTCAATTGCCGATTTTTGTAATTAAACTATATTTATCCCGCTGTTGTCCAATTCGAGGTTATTGGGCTGCTGCAAGAGTCAAAGCTTTTACTTCAATTCGTCCTTCTGATTGAGCATTTTCGGAGGAATAAATGAAATTTCGTTTGATAATCAATATAAAGGTATTTGCATTTTTTTTAATATTACCATCCATCGCTGCGGCAAATCCAATTGCGCCGCATTGGGCTATTATCGATTCGACTGCTCCTGCCAGACAAGGGTTTAAAGCTGTTTATAATACTGAGCGAAACAGTATTGTCCTGTTTGGAGGAAGCGATTCTACCGGTTTGATGCCCGAAGATACATGGGAGTGGAATTCATTTGGATGGCAACAAATAGATACAACCGGGCCCCCCGGCCGGGCCGGTTTTGGAATGTGCTATGATCGGGCGCTCGATTTAGTAATTCTCTTTGGCGGTTGGAATCTCGATAATGGCTATCTCGATGATACCTGGATCTGGAACGGTTCATACTGGATTAATCTGAATATCCCCGGTCCCGCTGCCAGGTCTGACTTTTCAATGGCTTACGATGAAGGCAACCAAAGTATCCTATTGTTCGGGGGAGGAGATGAACAGACATTATACGGAGATACCTGGCAATGGAATGAGACGGGGTGGAGTCAGCTGGACATCACGGGACCTCCGGCGAGAATATTTTCCTCAATGGTGAATATGCCGAATTACCAGGTTAGTCTCATTTTCGGAGGCCAGGCCGGCTATAATGGCGAGGTTTTTGGAGACGCCTGGATCTGGGTAGGTTCTGTTTGGTTGGAATTAGAAGGTAATAATCCATCGTCGAGAGTAGGGCAAATGATGGCGTTTGATCCATCATGGGGGGAGAGTGTAGTCCTCTTTGGCGGTCAGGACGCGCTGTCTCCGGATGTCTATTATAATGATACCTGGGAGTTCAACGATTGGGGATGGAGTTTAACCGGCATAAGCCAACCGTCAGCACGATCCCTCGGTGAAACGGTTTATGATGATAGCCTGCAGCAGGTGATTCTTATTGGTGGCGAAAATAATTCACAGATTTTTCAGGAGATGTGGGCTTACCCATCATTCGACGTGTCCTGTCAGTATATACCGGGCGATGTCAATGCCAGCAACAGTTTCACGGGCCTCGATGTGACTTATTCGGTTAGATTTTTCAAGGGTGGAGCTCAGCCGTTGTACTCTTGTGAGTGCCCGTCGGGAAGCGGCAATACCTGGTTTGTGACTGGCGACGTTAACGGAAGTTGCTCTTTTAGCGGGTTGGATGTGACTTACATGGTGCGCTATTTCAAGGGTGGCGCTGCGCCAATGCCATGTCAGGATTGTTTGCCCGGGCGGCGGTAATTTCATACTAAAGCTTATTTTCTTAACTAAGTGGGCGCGATATTTTTGATTAATTGCAATGGGCGTCACCATTTATTGTGACCGCTCTAATAAATTGAGGTCATACTAAATTATGACACCCAATTTATCGCCTTATCGCCTACAAAACAATGGATATACAGCTTATCGCCCCGCTTGTCACCTTCCGGTTGCTTATTAGTAATAATGGGGGATTTGTCCCTCCGAGTAAAAAATCGTTTGTAGTGATTGGCCCGGCGGCTTATTATAATTCATCGTTGCCCTGCGAATGGAACATAATGGGGCTATGGTTCTATAACTACTTGTCGATATAATTAAGGGGCAGGTAAAATGAAAAGTTTAGTAATCCTGATAACGATTCTAACGGTAGCTATCCTCGTGCCTGCGGCGCTGGCATCCAAGATATTGATCCCTATGGACTTATCGCAAACAGATCATCTAAAGGCTTATGGCGTGGCCTATTGGTGCCTTAAATATGGAACAAAGGTTGAATGGCTTTTGAATTACAGGGGAGGCTCATTTTTAACGGACGATTTACCGCAGATTTCTGAGGTATGCCGATTAAAGGGTGTTTCTTACGAGACAATCTCCGGGGCCGATGAAGCTGGAATAAAAAACACTATGGAAGATAGCAACATGGAAACCGTGATCCTCGAAAAGGCGCCGAAGATAGCAATTTATGCTCCGCCAGACAGAAAGAACGAGCCCTGGGACGATGCCGTAAATCTGGCGTTAACTTACGCGGGTATTCCGTTTGATATCGTTTGGGATCCGGATATTTTGGCCGGGAAACTTTCCGATTATGACTGGATTCACTTACACCATGAGGATTTTACCGGCCAGTATGGCAAATTTTTCGCAGCCTACCGCAATACGATGTGGTATAAACAGGATAAAGCCCTAAATGAGAAAACGGCGCGCGAGCTTGGATTTTCCAAAGTCTCAAAGTTAAAATTAACGGTGGCAGATGAGATTGCGAAATATGTCAACGATGGTGGCTTTCTTTTTGCCATGTGCTCGGCGACCGATACCTATGATATCGCCCGGGCCGCATATAAGACCGATATCGTGCCGGCGGAATCTGACGGTGATGCGGTTGATCCGGATTGCAACCGGCGTCTTGATTTTTCGCGCACATTTGCATTCGAAAATTTCGAGGTTATTACCAATCCTCTTATCTATGAACACTCCAATATCGACACCTCGCCAACCAGGGGCACACCGGGGCTGACTGCGCAAACAGATTATTTTACACTCTTTGATTTTTCAGCCAAGTGGGATC
>DOTU01000181.1:6087-6247 GCA_003520965.1 Candidatus Zixiibacteriota bacterium | reverse complement strand
GAATTATCTGCATCAACTCCGTTGAACCGCACTTTTTCGCTGGCTTTACCGGCGGACGGAAATCCATTATCCCCGGTCTTGCAGGTTTTGATACAACCGTCGCCAATCACAGCCATGCCAAACATGAAAACGCCAAAAGCTTAAGCCTTGACTCAAATCC
>DOTU01000181.1:1405-5901 GCA_003520965.1 Candidatus Zixiibacteriota bacterium | reverse complement strand
ATATTGTTTTTGCCATTGGTGAACCACCTCTGGATATTAATTTGTATCAGCTTCAAAAGGGTCAGGAGCATGGTGCTGAGGCAGTTAAAGAAGGTGGAATCTTGGTTGTCGTTGGCGCGTGCAACGAGGGAACCGGATCCGATTATTTTATTAATTTAGCGAATGATTATCCAACCCCGGACCTGGCCTTAAGCGCTAAGGCATTGGTAGATAATCGCTTCGGAATACATAAGCTGGTCAAGACAGCCCGGCGCTTGCAAAAGATAAAAATCTGGTATGTTACGAAATTGGATGACAGTCTTGCATCCAAAGTGTATTATAGTCCCAAGAGTTCGCTCCAGGCGGCATTAGATGAGGCGCTCAAAATTAAGGGGCAGAGGGCCAGTATCGCAATATTAAGGGACGCATGTTTCATTGTACCTATTATAAATAATTCTTAAAGGAGGCATTTGATGAGAAAGAAAGTTGCGATCATCGGCGCGGGACATGTCGGCGAGAGCACGGCGATGTATCTTGCGGAGAAAAATATTTGTGACATCGTCTTAGTCGATATCATCGAAGATATGCCCAAAGGCAAAGCGCTCGATCTGGCCCAGGCTGGTCCCATTCGAAATTATGATGTATCAATATTAGGCTCGAACAATTTCGCGGATATCAAAGGCTGCGATCTGGTGGTGGTTACATCGGGCGTGGCGCGCAAGCCCGGTATGACGCGCGAGGATCTCAGTAAAACCAATGCCGCCATCATTGAAAATGTTTCGAATGAGATTAAAAAGAATAGCCCCAACGCCATGGTTCTCATGGTAGCCAATCCTCTCGATATCATGACCTATCATTGCTGGAAGAAACTTGGTGTCGATAGTAAACTCATTTTCGGGCAGGCTGGCGTTCTGGATTCCGTACGATTCCGCACTTTTGTTGGCTGGGAGCTTGGCGTCTCTGCCAAAGATGTCCAGGCAATGGTTCTTGGAGGCCACGGCGATACTATGGTACCGTTGCCGCGCTACACGACCGTAGGCGGCGTTCCAATTACCGAGTTAATTGCTCCCGATAGGATTAAAGCAATTTCCGATCGAACCAGAAACGGCGGCGGCGAGATCGTCAAACTCTTGAAAAGCGGCTCTGCCTACTACGCCCCTGCGGCGGCTACGGTTGATATGGTCGACGCGGTCATTAATGATCACAAGCGTATTATGCCCTGCTCGGCATATTTGACCGGCCAGTATGGCATCAATGGTCTATACATAGGCGTACCGGTCGTCCTTGGCGGCGGTGGCATAGAGAAGATTATCGAACTTAAGCTTGATAAGGATGAACTCGCGGCGATCCAGGCTTCGGCCAAGACGTATAAAGACATGCTGTCCGAGATAGGTTATTAGATTGATAAACTAAAAGCGGCGCAATTAATCCGCTGCCTTACCAAATCAAGGAGAGATGATTATGGGTAAAACCCTGGCCGAAAAAATCTTGAGCAGTCATAGCGGGCGGGATGTTACCGCTGGCGAGATCACTATCGCTAAGGTTGATCTCTGCCTCTTGCAGGATGGCACCGGGCCTTTGACTATCCGCCAGGTGGAGAAGTTGGGGGTAACCAAACTGGCCAATCCCAAACGCACGGTTTTCTTTTTGGATCACGCCTCGCCTGCACCTCGTAAAGAGCTATCCAACGATCACATGTTTATCAGGCAGTATGCCGAAAAGATGGGCGCACAACTTGTCGATGTCGGCAGAGGAATTTGTCATGTAGTTATCAATGAAAAGTATGTCAATCCCGGCGAAGTCTTGATCGGAGCCGATAGTCATACTTGCACCGGCGGAGCGCTGGCCTGCTTCGCTACCGGTATGGGTTCTACTGACGTTGGTATCGGGATGGCTTATGGCAAAACCTGGTTCCGTGTACCGGAAACATTCAAGGTATATGTTACCGGTGAATTCCCCCTCGGAGTATTTCCCAAAGACCTGATTCTTCATCTAATTGGCCTCATTGGTGCCGACGGCGCTACTTACAAATCTTTGGAATTCTGCGGGCCGACAATCGATAAGATGGATATGTCTGGACGGTTCACACTTTCAAATATGGCTGTCGAAGCCGGCGCCAAAGTCGGCCTGATCGCTTCGGATGAAACCACACGCGCCTATCTCGAAAAAATGGGTCGTGGCGATAAATATATCCCGCTCAAAGGTGATGATAACGCCGAGTTTGAGCGCGTGATAAATATCGATGTTTCGCAGTTACAACCCACCGTGAGTTTCCCGCATACTGTCGATAACACCCGCACCATCAAAGAAGCTGCCGGAACCAGAATCGATCAGGTTTTCCTGGGCACTTGCACCAACTCCCGCATTGAGGATTGGGAGGTTGTCGCTAAAATGGTAAAGGGAAAACAGAAAGCAGCAAATATTAGATTCATTGCTGTCCCAGGTTCTGAAAGTGTCTTGAAAGAGGCAATAGCCAGAGGATATTACCAAACTCTGATAGAATTTGGCGCCATCATGGTTACCCCCGGCTGCGGTCCCTGCGTTGGAATTCACCAGGGAGTTCCTGCCGATGGCGAGGCCGTGCTCTCCACCCAAAACCGTAATTTTCAGGGTAGGATGGGCAACCCCGATTCATCGATTTATTTGGCTTCACCTGCAACCGTGGCCGCCACCGCTATAGAGGGCAAACTTGCTGATCCAAGAAAATATATCAAGGAATTGCAAAGCGTTGGACATCCCGAAGTAATTGATACCGAGGCACTGAAAGCCTTAGCCAAATCTGCTCAGAAGACGGTGGAACGTGTTGCTATGGATACCGCTGCGGTTCTGGGTCCGGCGGCAAGAGAGGCCTCGGATAAGGTGGAGGGGATGGCCAGAAAAGCGATTGCCGATTATGGCCCCAAAGCTCATCAGGCGGTTAAGGAGTTCGAATCCAAGTTTTCAAAACTGACCTCTGATGTCTCCAAAGCGGTTAAAGATGCCCTAAAGGCTAAGCCTGCTCAGGCCGCTAAGAAAAAGACCGGCCGCACAAGGGTTACCGCTAGTGCTAAGAAAAGCGCATCACCTAAAGCCCGCAAGGCAACTAAAGCCAGGCGCGGGACGAAAAGATAGGAGGCGAAACAATGCTTAAGGGAAAAGCCTGGAAATTCGGCGATGGGATTTCAACCGATCATATCGCGCCTGGACGGTACTTTCACCTCCGTTCTAATATGCCCGAACTCGCTAAGCATGTGCTTGAGGATGCCGATCCTGAGTTTGCGTCCAAAATGTCTCCCGGCGATTTCGTTGTCGGCGGTAAAAATTTCGGCCTGGGCTCTTCGCGCGAACATGCCCCAACTATCATTAAGATGGCGGGTGTATCGGCAGTATTGGCCAAATCGTTTGCGCGGATTTTTTTCCGCAACGCGGTTAATGTAGGTTTGCCGGTTCTTATCTGCGATACCGATAAAATCAATGCTGGCGACGAGCTTGATGTTAATCTTGAATCAGGTGAAATTCACGATATTTCAAATGGCGAGAAATTAACATTCAAACCCCTGCCGAAATCGATGATCCGGATTCTCAATGACGGTGGTTTAATCGCCCATCTGCAAAAACATGGCGATTTTAAATTAGATTGATATTAACGTAGGGGCGGACCAACGTTTCCGCCCAATACCCGAAAAATCTGAAAGCGTCGGGATGGAACGAAGTGACATCTCGCTTCGAGTCCTATCGACTTGGCGCAATCACTAATTATTGGAGAGTAAGAAACCGTTTCCTGACTCCCAGTCGATTTGACAAAAGCCTTGATAATGTGCTAACAGAAAGCCAAACATGAAAAACTTCTCAAGTATTATTTGGGGACTTGTATTCATCGCCTTGGGCGTAGTCTTATTATTGGATCGTCTGGGCTACATGCAGTTTGATCTTGGGCAATTCTTGCATACCTGGTGGCCGCTTGTTCTTATTATCATCGGCTTGGGAATGCTCTTTGATTGTCCGCGCGATAAAAAGACGAAATAAAATCATTACTGTATGCGTCAGGATGGAGTTCCGTTCAGCGCGGGGCGACATCCTGGCGCCTGAGTCGTATGGAATATATATAATCTTAATAAATGCTAATTATCCCTCACCACACCAGATTGGAGGAGATGTGAAATTTAAAAAGATCGAGCCGCCTAAAGATGGCACTCAAATTAAGATCGTCGGTAAAAAACTAAAGATCCCGAACGACCCCATCATCCCCGTAATCGAGGGCGACGGTATTGGTGCCGATATTATGCGCGCTACCCGACGGGTGGTTGATGCCGCCGTGGAAAAAACATATCAGGGCATGAAGCGGATCGCCTGGTTTGATATTTATGCCGGTGACGCTGCCCGAGAACGTTACGACGAATACTTGCCCAAAGATACCCTTGATGCCATTAAAACTTATATCGTTGCTCTCAAAGGGCCCCTGACTACGCCAATTGGTGGCGGTTTCCGTTCCCTCAATGTTACCCTGCGTCAAGTGCTTGATCTTTACGCCTGCGTGC
>DOTU01000181.1:802-1148 GCA_003520965.1 Candidatus Zixiibacteriota bacterium | reverse complement strand
TTGATCTTTACGCCTGCGTGCGCCCGGTACGCTATTTTCCCGGAGTGCCGGCGCCAGTCGTCCATCCCGAGAAGATGAATGTTGTTATCTTCCGCGAAAACACCGAGGACGTGTATGCTGGTATTGAGTGGCGCAAGGGAACCAAAGAGTGTCGCAAAATTATCAGCTTCCTAAAAAAAGAAATGAAAGTCAAAGTCCGCTCCGATTCCGGAATCGGTATCAAGCCCATGTCGGAATTTGGCACCAAGCGTTTAGTGCGTAAAGCGATCAATTACGCTCTCGATAATGGCCGCAAATCGGTTACCCTGGTGCACAAGGGTAATATTATGAAATACACCGAAGGCGC
>DOTU01000181.1:0-544 GCA_003520965.1 Candidatus Zixiibacteriota bacterium | reverse complement strand
TTCCGCGACTGGGGTTACGAGCTCGCCAAAAAGGAGTTTGGTAAAAAGACCATTACTGAGGCTGAGCTTTTCGATAAATACAAAGGCGAAATCCCCGAGGGTTCTATCGTAATCAAAGATCGTATCGCCGATTCAATGTTCCAGCAGATTCTTACTCGCACCGATGAGTACGAAGTATTGGCTACTCCCAACCTTAATGGCGATTACCTCTCCGACGCTTGCGCCGCACAGGTAGGAGGATTGGGCATGGCTCCCGGCGCCAATATCGGCGATTTCATTGGGCTATTCGAGGCTACCCACGGTACCGCCCCCAAATATGCCAATAAGGATATGATCAACCCCGGCTCTCTTCTCCTTTCGGCCGTATTGATGCTTGAATATTTAGGCTGGGTCGATGCCGCCCATTCAATAGAAACTGCCATCGAAAAGACAATATCTCAAAAAACCGTTACCTATGATCTTGAACGCCAGATGGAAGGCGCCGTAAAGGTCTCCACATCGCAGTTCGCTACTAATATCATCGCCAACTTGTAAGAAACTCCAA
>DOTU01000244.1 GCA_003520965.1 Candidatus Zixiibacteriota bacterium | reverse complement strand
CGCAGCCTGGTAGCGCACATGGTTCGGGACGATGGAGTCGGAGGTTCAAACCCTCTCGCCCCGACTTTAATCAGTACTGAGTGATGAGTACTGAGTGCTGAGCGAAATAAGAGAAGAATTGTTGGCCGGGGTTCCAAAGGAACCTCGGTTATTTTTTACTCCGAATCGTAATCGAGCATCGCGTAAATGTTGTAGTTTTTCAGTTTATCGCGTCCTTTGAGAAAGGAAAGCTCTATGACTACGGCTATCTCAACAATGGTTCCGCCCAGGCGCTCAACCATGTTGGTTGTGGCCCGTATTGTGCCTCCGGTAGCCAGGAGATCATCGAGAACCAGCACGCGATCCCCCTTTTTGATGGCATCAGTATGCAACTGCAGCGATGTTCGGCCATATTCGAGTTCGTACGATTCCTCAATTGTTTCGCCGGGGAGCTTACCCGGTTTTCGAGCGGGCACGAAACCACAGCCGAGGCGATGAGCCAGCGCACCACCAAAGATAAAACCTCGCGATTCAATGCCGATTATCTGGTCAATCTTTTTGTTTTTATAGCGTTCGTACAGATGGTCAATAACATATTTGAAGGCCACCTTATCCTTGACGAGGGTAGTAATATCGCGGAACATAACGCCCTTAATGGGGAAATCGGGCACATTCCTGATTTTGTTTTTCAGTTCATCAGTAGTCATAATTCAATCCTGAACTCCTTGTATTTTCCTTGATATTCAGTCCAATCAAACTGTACACCCGCAATATGCGCATAGCTTGGCCCAACATGAATCTCCTGCAGAAATCCATCCAAGGCTACATCATCTCCTTCGGCATAGATTTCGACAGAGCCGTCATAGAGATTCCTGACATACCCTCGAACTCCCCAGCGATCAGCCGTTGTCCGGGCATACCAGCGGAATCCAACTCCCTGCACGACGCCGGAGACGGTTATATGTATTCCTTTAAGCACTCCACTCATCTATTTGCTTATTAAGGCGTTAGAGACTGCGATCTCCGGTGTTTCGCAAGCCGTAACTCCTTTTATATCCCATGTCTCCAAGCCAAAAACTTTCTTCCCCGAGGCGAGGCTCAGGGCAACCTCGGAGAGAGTACCATAACCGATTGAGACAGCCACCAGCGATTGTGCTGTATTGGTGATAATCATATTACGGCCGTGCCCCAAACCAGTGGCGATCGGGTAATCGACCCAGAGGTTGGCGTCTGTTGTATCCGAGCCGGGGAGAATGCCAATAGTGGTGCCGCCTTTAGCTTTGGCTCCCTTGCAGGCGGCCTCCATAACCCCGCCAAGCCCACCGCAAATCAGGACCGCGCGTGATTCAGCGATCAACTCACCCACTCGAAAAGCCTGTTCGTAAGCTTTCTTAGTTGGGGAGGAACTGCCGATAACGCCGATAATCCTATTCACATTGCAGATTTAATATTTCGTATAAAATAAGTCAACAACAAAGGATGATAGGCTGAACTCTTATCAAAATCCATTTTGAACTTGCATCATATTAAAATACATAATAGGTTAGCTTTATCTATAAACCTCTATCGATTGGGAAAAGACATGAAATCTGAGCAAAATTTGGAATTGACTGCTTCGCCAGAACCTAAACCCTACAGGCGCAGAATATGGGTGACGGCGCTGTTGAGCCTTTTTAATTTTGGGTTACCACTTATTTATAATGGAAATTTAGGGGGTGGAATTACCCTGGCGATAATTTCCTTATTGGTATTGATTATTGCGAAAATCGTTTTCGGATTATCATTTTCGGTACTAATTGTTGGGCTCATAATATTATTTATTATCGATATCTATTTTCTGGTTTTTAATATCCTTTATACAATCAAAGCCAACCGCTTAGAATATCCACGCCTTAGGAAAGTTGGGAGATTGATCGTTTTAGTAATGGCATGCAATCTTATACTTACAACTGCAGGCGATCTTTTTACGAAGAGCTATTTTATTGAGGCTTATAAGATACCAGCGGGCAGCATGGCTAATACGTTGGTTCCCGGTGATTATTTATTGGCTGAGAAGGGGATTGATACCGGGAAGCTGCAAAGAGGCGAGATCATTATTTTCAAATTTCCCGGCGATACTCATCAAAGTTATCTCAAACGAATAGCGGCTTTGGGAGGGGATAAGGTTGAAATCGTTAATAAGCAGCTTTTCGTGAACGGCCAGATTGTGCCTCTTCCTCCCGAAGGACAATTTTGTGATACCACCCATTATTATCCTCATTCTGAAAATGGCCGCTGGGTATCCAACAAAGATGGCACCACATACTGGGAGACGGATGGCAACCGCGATAACATGCCGGAAATGGTTGTTCCGAAAGGGCAGTTTTTTGTACTTGGGGATAACCGAGACAATTCGGCTGATTCGCGATATTTCGGTTATGTCGATTCCAAACTAATTCTGGGGCGAGCTAAATTCATTCATTTCTCATGGGATTCAGAAAATAATCGCATTCGCTGGGCACGAATGGGGAAGAGGCTGGAATAGACTGGCTTTCAGGTCCCAGGAAAGCTGATCTATATTGATGACAAATAGCCATTTTGAAGATTTTTACTTTTTATTGGAGTGAATATCTCTATTAAATAAAGTGTAGGGGCGTATCGCAATACGCCCCTACAATAAGTAACCAGATGCATCGTTCAATATCCAATTATGCTTTTTTCAACAACCTCTATCATTTCTACGAGACCTGCGCTACGACTGCGCTTTCATTCAGGAACTATTCTCAATCTTTATAAGTTAATGCGCTCAATGGCAGAACAGGTATTGACGAAATTAGCTGATAAATCGCATTGGGATGACGTCTACCGGCGGCTTGAAGTCGAGGAGATGCCGTGGTTCAATCCGGAGCTTGACCGGGATATAGAAAAGGCGCTGGACAATCTAAATATCAAGAAGGGAAAGGCTCTCGATATCGGGACCGGACCAGGTACGCAGGCAATAGAACTGGCCAAGCGCGGATTTAAGGTGA
>DOTU01000212.1 GCA_003520965.1 Candidatus Zixiibacteriota bacterium | reverse complement strand
TTGGTGGATGTACTCTAACAGCGCAGCCTGAGCAGACGCCATAGCCACAGGGCATGAGCGCCTCAAGCGACAAGTAACCGGAAAGGTTTCTTTCTAATAAAAGTTTGTCGGCTGCCTCCAGCATTGCGGACGGGCCGCAGGCATAAAAGGAAGGTTTTGTATAATTGGAAAGATTGTTTTTCAGAAAGTCGACTACAGTTCCTTTGAATCCATCGCTGCCATCATCAGTGCAGATAATGGGCTTAATTCCCAGATCGAAAAGGCCCCTTTCATCCAGAAGCTCGGAGCGAGTTTTGGCTCCGGAGATAAAAGTAATTTTCTGCGCGGGGAAACCGGCCTCGATAGATTTTTTTACCAGAAAATATAGCGGTGGAAGCCCAACGCCGCCGGCCGCCATGATAATTTCTCGCCCGGTTGCAAGTGGCGGGAATCCATTGCCCAGAGGGCCTAAGAGGTGAACCTTCTGGCCGGGGATTTTGGCGGCCATCAGGGATGTGCCTTCGCCATAAACCCTAAACAGAATCGATAGGAGGCCGCTCGATAGATCGGCGTCGTGAATCGAAAATGGCCTGGGCCAAAAGGGAACGCAGTTATTACTGGCTCGAACCTGAAGAAACTGCCCTGGCGTGGCCCTCTCCGCAATCTCCCCGGCTTCAAATGTGTATTTAAATATCGATGCGGAGATTTCCCGCTTAGAAATTATGGGATAGAATCCGGAGTATTTGGATGGATTAATCAGGGTCCTTGTTCCTGTCGCTCGAGATATGGATTAAAAAAGTTGGTTATCTTGGGTCGGATAAAGGTTATGCTATACTGGTAATAATTATCAAACTGTATGAGGTCCAGATTGGAAACATCAAACTCTGTAGCCATCAAGGTGACTGTCGCTGAGGAGTCTATGGCGTGCTCGCCCGATGGCCCGATGATTTCGTAATCTCTCACTTTTCCGGAATGTTCGAGCCTGATTTTAAATATCACCTTTCCCTTAAGATCTCTCGAGAGGAGCTCCTCAGGATAGATAAAATCGGGAGCCGTAATAACCGGGGGGGCAAGCGAAAGTCCCTCCTCAATTTGATCGGTTGAATCGGGGAGCGCTGCCAATTGAGTTGTATCGGGCTGGGCTGGTTCATCACGGGTTGTTGGTTTGGGCCTGGTAACTACACTGGGAGCAGCAGTCAGTCTCTTTTTGGCGGCGATACCGAACTCCGTTTCAGGATATTTTTTGGCAACGGCCGAATAGGCAAAGTATGCTGAACTGTCCTCAACTCCCTCCACCTGATCCAGTACCCAGGCAATGGCAAAAGAAGCCTTGGGGGCCAGATCCGGGAATCTATCGGCGATATACCGGAATAAGGCAATAGCGGAATCGGGCATATTGGCGTTATAGATCAAGCTTTCAGCTGAGACATAAAGCCCAACGACATTGTTTGAATCATCGATAGGGCTCTGCAAGATTTGCGCTGCCTGGGCTGCCTGCGGTGATTCCGGATAATCTTTTAACAACCGCCTGAGGAGTTCAAAAGCTTTAGTACTGTCCGGGCCGTTTAGCTCAATCTGGGATGCCGCAAGTAGAGCGCGGGGAGCGTAAGCCGACATGGGATAAGCGTCAACAAGCAGCAGATATTCTTGCAGGGCCGAATCGGGACGATTAAGCTCATAGGCGTAAAGCTCGGCAAGCAGATACCTGGTTTCAATCCCTTTCTCCATAATTACGCTGCGAACGCTATCGTCATAGGCTTGATCTCCGGGGCCCAAATGCTCTTTTATGGGCGCTATCGGAACCTGATTTGAAGGGACTTTGGAGGAATCTGCCAAATTAACCTGAGGTAGCATCGGTCCCACTAATATCGGTGGCGATACTATTGCCCCACCAAGGGTATCCTGTTTGGGGCCGATGAAAGGAAGCAGCGTATCGGTTTGATTTTCTTTGTTGGCTGATGCAAGTATCGAGGCGAGATAGTTTTCTTTCGAAGCTGGTGAGCGCCCATCGTTCTGAGGACCGATAAAGGTGCTATCTTCCTTGGCGATAGGTTGGATGACTTTGGGCGGCATTGGTTCGTTTTCACCCAGCGAATTTAACTCATCCATTTGCCTGAGCGAGTCGACCCTTTGAAGTTGCTTTTGGAACGATTCAAGCTTGGCAATCTGTGCCGAGCGGGCTAAGGCCAGTGGCCGGAATTCCGATTCGGAAGATTCAGTCTGCGCTTTGGCGAAATTATCCTTGGCTGTCGGCAGATCAAACAGATCATTTTGATTGATAAGGCCCAGGCGGTAATAGGCCTCGGCGGCTTCTTTGGTTTTTGGGTTTTCTGCGATAACTTGCTTATAAAGGGTATCGGCCTTATCGATCTTTTTAAGCAGGTAATAACCGTCGGCTGTCCGCAAATGGATCTCCGCTAATTTAGAGAAATACGACTGATTTTTCCCAAGCGTTTCCAGGATATTCATTCCCATAATAATGGAATCGCTGGCCAGGGCCGTGGTGGCCGACGCCAGAGTAGCGTCAAAATAAAGCTTTTTTGAGGGATTATATTTGGCAACCTGCTTATAAGCCTTGTGGGCGCCCCAAAAATCTTTGAGCTGTTCCTTGCATTTCCCAATATTGTCCATCGCCATTGCCGATGAATCACCGGAGTATTTTTCGATATACTGCGTAAAATACCCGGCGGCATCGGAGTAGTTTTCGTTTCTTAATTCCATTAATCCTTTGGCGTAGAAGATATCATCGAGATAGGGGCTTTTCTTGAAGTTTGTCTCTAAAAAGGCGAATGCGGAGAGCGCTTCGTCGTCATGCTCCAGGTTCATCTGGCAGAGACCCATATAGAAATAAGCGCGGTCGGCGTATTTTGAATTGGGATGATTAGTCACCAGTTCTTTGAATTTGAGATCGGCCAGGATGTAGTCGCCCATGCTGAAATACGATTTGCCGATAACCCACAAGGCATCAGGGACCCATTTAGAATCGGGGTGGTAGGTTAGCACCCTGGCGGCTTTCTCGATTGCGTTTTTATAAAGCGTTTGCGCCTCAGGCGAGACATAAAAGTCGCCACCGGGCTTTTGTTGCGGGTTTTGGTTTCCACGATACACGGGGTTTGGGGAGTCCTGCTGACTATCTTTGGCGCGGAGGCTTTCCTGCTGCTTTTTCTCGGCTTGGTTGAAATTTTTCCTGGCCCAGAAGAAGGTATTGTAATAAACGCAGCTTGTGAAAAGTAGTATTGAGGTTAGAGATAGGACTAACCCCAAGCAATGACGCCTTGATAACATCTTATTAATATATATCTATAAAGGCCGCCTGTTCCAAACAAAATTTTTAATCCGAGAGTTGGGAACGTAGACTTCTATCGAAGTATTTGACCGGGAGACGGTTAACCAGACGCATTATATAAAGCTGTCCAGGTGGAAGTTAAAGAGAAACGGCAGAATAAATCCGAAAGTGATTCCAATGAAATGAATAATAAAGCCGGAGTTTTCCTATCGATACCCCGGCCTAATATTCTAATATAAGCTTCGCTTAATGCAATTGGAAATAAACCAGCGGACGGATCATCAGATCGTCCCACACGGCGTCGCCGTCGGAATCAACTTCGATGGTCACCTTATCAAGCTTACGGTTGGCCCCGCGGGGAATGATCACCTGTTTTCTGATCAGGCCGTTTTCGGCATGGTCGACCTTCTTCCATTCCATCAGATCGGCTATGTCGGATGCCGTCTCGCCCAGCATGCGAAGCTGCACGTCGCCCGGAGTGTAATCATCAGGGAAACGAGGCAGGCCAAATTCCACGACGATTGAATCAATCTCCGCGTTGGCCGGAAGTCCCAACGGAATCCCGATAGAGATGGAGCGGGTTCCAGTAACCACCTTCTCCGGCCCATGCACGTAGAGCCAGATACGGCCATCGTACTCAAGCTTTCGGGCGGCTGTCTCCCAATATTTATGATAGGGCCCGGCGAAATATCCCTCAAAAAGCCGGCCGCCCTGGAATCTGAGCTTGGAATCTTTCTCACTCTTAAGCTGCCAAACCAGGCCGTCGGATGACTCCACTTCGTATTTCTTAATAAAGTCGCTGGCACCCAAATGAAGCACGCTAACACCCGATGACAGGATTGGGTCTTTTAACTGCGGAGGCTCTTTCGGTGCAGGCGGCGGAGTCTCGACCACTTTTTTAACCGTGTCCACAGGCGGCGGAGGAGGAGGGGGAAGCTCCGGCGGAGGCTCTTTGAAAATAACCAGATCATAGGTGAGGGCTTCGCCTGGCTTGACCTGTCCGATAAGCTTAACCGTGGAATCGGCTCCGAATTTCCCCAAAATCGAATACTCTCCGGGAGGTACTTCTTCAATGATATAAAATCCGGTGCTATCGGTGAGTACTCCCTGCTGCTGCGGGATTGTGAAGACCGCGGCCCCGGCCAATGCCTTACCGTCGGCATCAGTCACGCGTCCTTTGATAGTGGCGGGCTTTTTGGAGCATCCTCCTAATAACAGCAGTATCGTTAAAAACAAAATGAATTTTATGCTTTTCATGTCCTCCTCCACGGAGCGAATATCCCTATCTATTGCGCCGGTAATAAATATTAACGCGTTTTTCGAATCGCTATTATAACATATCGGCTTATTTACTCAAGTGTTTTATTCTAAAAACACGATCAAGGTTATTTTGTAAGATATTGACGGCATTAAAGATATCTAAATAGCGATAAAATGGCCATGTAATGTCGCCACATTGATATGTAAAGAGGGGGGAGAATAGTGATCGCTCAATATTAAATTTACTGAAACAATTCGTATGATCTAAGGATAGAATATGCTCAAATGATGTGGTCTGTTGGGCCAAAACGATGAAGGATTAATCCAGGTTTGCTTCACGGAGCAAAGAATAGGGAATAAAATGATAAGCCAGAACCCGTTCACACTTGCAATAGCCGCAGCCATCATTACGACATCGGTTGCGTTTGTTGTCGCTCACCTGATAAATATATCAAGGCGTCTTAAGGCGCAGAAAATCGGGAGTCACGATAAAGGGGAGATGCCTCTGAAATAATAGCAATGGCCTGTGGGGGCGATGCCGGGTTCGAATCGAAGCGGGCGGGGCATGAAATTTCGATAGTATACGGGGGAAAACAGAGGCGGATTACTATTACCGCCTCTGTCGTTTTTTGACGGAAATAAATCATTTCGAGGCGGAAATTAGGCCAATCCAGTCGAATTAGAAAAAGTCAGCAGATGATGCCAGAATCCGCTTGACATTATATAGAATTTGGATATGTTAATTGTCTGGAAAAATCGCGGGCGGGTTATCTGTCTGCTTGTAAATAGGTGTTAGGCAATGAATTTGCGCCGGGAATGTCCCGGGCGCACAAAGGAGAGGCAATGGCCTCCGCAAAAAAAGTAAAGAAGGGAGCAGCGTCTGCCGCACCCGATTTCGACAAGAGAAATTATATTATTCTCGGGGTTGGGGTATTACTGATAATCCTGGGATTCGTATTTCTTGCCGGGGGCGACATTACCATTTCTCCCATTCTGCTGGTTTTAGGGTACTGCATAATAATACCGCTGGGAATACTCCTTCCCAAGGGCAAGGATGAAGGGGTGCCGCTTGACGCCGATAAACGGAATGTGGTATCGTCTTAGAAAGCAGCCCGGGCAGTTAGCTCAGTTTGGTTAGAGCGTCTGCCTTACACGCAGAAGGTCGCAGGTTCGAATCCTGCACTGCCCAGATATTTTACAATTGAATAGATTTTTTTGGGGTTGTAGTTCAGTTTGGTTAGA
>DOTU01000177.1 GCA_003520965.1 Candidatus Zixiibacteriota bacterium | reverse complement strand
ATGATCGGCCTGGCCCGCTGTATCGCCATGGTGATCGTTTGGAACGAGCTGGCCGAGGGTGACTCCGAATACGCCGCTGGATTGGTAGCATTCAACAGTATTTTCCAGGTGCTCTTTTACAGCGTTTATGCCTGGGTATTTATCACCGTACTTCCCGGTTGGTTTGGCCTGAAAGGAAGCGTAGTTGATGTTTCCATGGGGCAGATCGCTAAAAGCGTCTTTATCTATCTGGGGATTCCATTTCTGGCGGGCGTAATTACGCGATTCAGTTTTATCTTCTTAAAGGGTAAGGCCTGGTATCATGATAAATTCTTGCCGGTAATTGGCCCAATTACACTGGTTGCTCTTCTTTTTACTATCATTATAATGTTCAGTCTCAAGGGAAATTATATTGTTTCGATCCCGTTGGATGTGGTTAGAATCGCTATCCCGCTACTGATATATTTTGTAGTGATGTTTTTTGTCAGTTTCTACTTAAGCTATAAGATCGGCGCTGACTATCCCAAGTCGGCCTCGCTCTCGTTTACCGCGTCCTCGAATAATTTCGAGCTGGCGATAGCTGTAGCGGTGGCGGTCTTTGGCATAAACAGCGGGGCAGCATTTGCGGCGGTTATTGGGCCGCTTGTGGAGGTGCCGGTATTGATAGCCTTGGTCAATGTCGCTTTCTACTTTAGACGAAAATATTATCTGCATAATGATGCAAGGGAGATTGCGTGAGCCAAATTATACACAAACAGGTTCTATTTTTATGCACGCATAACGCCTCGCGCTCCATTATGGCTGAGGCCCTGGTGAATCATTATTTAGGAGATCAATGGCAAGCCTTCTCCGCCGGGAGCGCGCCTACGCAGGTCAATCTATATTCGATCAGAGCGCTGCGGGAATTGGGGATAGAGATTCCCGAGGCCAAATCAAAACCGATAGATTATTTCTCAGGACAAAAGTTCGACAGGGTTTTTACTCTCTGTGATGATGCCCGTGAGGCTTGCCCGTTATGGTTGGGTTCGTCCCATGTTGAGCATATCGGCTTTCCCGATCCGTCCGTTGCCGAAGGAAACGATCTGGATAAACTTCGGGCTTTTCGTGATGTGCGAGATCAGATAAAAGCAACCATATTCCCCTTACTGGAGATGTAAGCCTGATCTTTAAATCAGTTGTCTGAAGCGCCATAAGTTTTGGCTATCCCGCTTATGCCTTGACAGTCCCCGGGTGAATACTTAATTTGTTGGCAGTAAGAGGGATATAAAATGCCGGCTTCCCCTCTCATCGATGGGAGGCAGAGGATCATATAAGGAGGTTTGGTGAAAGCCACTGAGCAGTTAAAAAAAGAACATAACGCGGTCAAGCTAATGCTGCTTGTATTAGATAAACTTTGCAAAAAGCTCGAATCGGGTGAACGGATTGACCCCGATCATCTCGATAGTCTGATCGAGTTTTTCCAGGTTTTTGTCGACAGGTGCCATCATGCCAAAGAGGAAAATATGCTCTTTGTGGCCATGCATGAGAGTATGAAACCCGGTGATGGTGACCGTATCGGAGCTTTGATTAAGGATCACGTTTCCGGGCGAAATTATATCCACGATCTCGCAACAGCCTCAGCTCTCTACCGGCAGGGCGATTCCGGCGCTGTTAATCTGATACTGCAAAGCGCCAAACATTATATGACTCTCCTTATTCAGCATATCGATATTGAGGATAATGTGCTTTACCCTATGGCCGACGAGCGTCTTTCAGCCCAGAAGCAGGAGGAGCTTTTAGTCGATTTCGATCGCTTGGAGGTTGACGAGATTGGCGTGGGTAAACATGAGGAGTTTCATCGCCTGATAGATCGTATGCGGGGGATATATCTCTCGAAAAATTAGCGTGTAACAAACCATTATTAAAAAGAATATTTTTGGGCACTGGAAATAACAGCCGAGTATGCTTATCGTATCGATTCTATTAGCTATCATATTTGTTCTTGGCGCTTATCTCCTCTTTATGCCGATAACGCTTCGCCTTAATATTATAATCGACGAGAAAATATCAACTGTTTCGGCTGTGAAGATATTTCCGTTCGAGCGCAAGTTCGTTTTGGGAATACCAAAGAAAGAGAAAAAAGTTAAAGAAGCGGAAAAAATCGAAAAGGCAGTGATAAAAGCAGTAAAAATACCCGAAGAGAAGCCAAAGAAAAGGTTTAAACTGTCCGAATTCAGTCGCTCCGATCTGGCGGTTATTTTTGATCTGTTTGGCGAAACCCTTAAGCTGACAGGGCGTCTTCTTAGTGCCCCGCATTATTTTTTAAAGGCTAATATTACCGGCGGAGCAGCTGAGCCAGACATAACCGGCGAGTTGTATGGCGCCTATCACGCTATCCGGCCAGCTCTTCCGAGCTCAATCTCGATTGTATACAATCCCGATTTTGCCGCCGAAAAGTTCAAAGGCACCGTGGAGATGGGGCTGGTAATTCGAATATTCAGATTAATTTGGGAAACATTGGTTTTTATTATACGTTTACCTATCATAAAGTTGATAAAACTCTACCGGAAATTGAAGAAGGGAGCATGAAATGCCAAATAAACTACAGGAACTTGCAGCCACGATAATCACGGAGATAAAACAGATAGCGGCTTCCGACACGGTGGTCGGCAAACAGGTGACAATGGGCAATAAAAGCGTTGTCCCGATTACGCGGGTTACGGTTGGATTCGGTGTGGGTGGTGGCGAGGGTGAAAGCGGCGAAAAGGGCAGCGGTTTCGGCGGTGGAGCCGGAGGCGGCGTGCGAGTTGAGCCAATGGGATTCATCATTATCGAAGAAGACAAGGTTTCATTCCTTCCCACCGGACGAACCAAATATGAGGGCATAATCGCGGCTATCCCAGAGCTCATTGCCAAAGTGCAGGATTTTAAAAAAGATAAGACTGATAAAAAGGATAAAAAGCCAGACACGATGGCGTAACGCGAACAAAAACGACCACGGAAAAGCGTAAACTCCGAGTTCAGTCTGAAATTGCAATCTGAAATTGTAGCCGGGGTTCCGCAGGAACCCCGGATGTTTCTTGACAAATTAAAAAGAAATGGGATGCAGAGAACCAATAAACGAAATATTATTTTGAGCCAATCATATTATTCCTTGATGATTGTGCTATTTCTTTTTTCACTCCTGGCCTGCTCGCAAAGCTCATCGCGAAAGGCGGTGGTGGCTTCATACGAAAGAGCATACAATGCGCATCAGGTCGATTCTCTTCTGGTTTTATTTACGGAGAATGCCCAATATGAATTTACCGGCATGGAAACACCGCTTGTCGGAAAAGAGGCGATCGCCGAAAAAGCCCGCTACGATTCGACACTCGACTCTCAAATAAAATTGATTATAGAACGAACTAAACGCGATACGGTCTTTGTTAACGCCATGGAATCCAACAACTGGCTCTTCACTGCCGGCCTACAGCCCAATGTTTATTCGTCCATTGCCTTTGTGATAGTCAATGGAAAGATAAAAAGGGTTCGAGCCGAACTATCTGAGCCGAGCGTGGCGGCAATCAACGCGGTTATGGGGGCGCTGATCCCCTGGGCGCAAGAGAACGAACCGGAGAAACTGGGTCGACTCCTGTCCGGAGGCGGATTCGCGTATAATCGGGAAAGCGCGGTTTTATCGCTTGAGCTTCTCGATAATTGGCATCAAGCGAATAGAATCCATTAAGGAGATCCTTTATCGGATTTCACCGGCATCCCCGGTGTCGGTCGTTCTTAATTATCAATCCTGGATGAATTTGTTAAATCTTTCCAAATCCCAAAATCATGTTTTGGGACAATAATCAATATACAATTCGATTTAAATATTATAGCGAGTGCAGAAAAAGGTATTACTAATCGCTGGTTACTTCGCGGATTTCAAACTTATCGATATTGGGTTCAAAGGCAATGGCGGCGGTGCGCACCACTGGTTCTTTGGTGGCGCTTTTGGGCTGTTCCTCGCCTGATGCTTTTGGGATATAGGTCGAAAAAAAATAGGTCTTATCAAGCGACAGTTCCGGAACGATCCTTTCCGAATCGACCTGTCCCACAAATTCGAGATCCCGATCCAGGCCCAATGTCAATAAGTAATTCCCATGGGCCGATTCGCGCAGCAGTTTGAGTATATCGCGATGATAAAAATCGAAAAGAAGCTTGGCAACACGCGAGGCATCGTTTAAGGCCACCTCGTGGCTTGTATCACGCAAAAATTCATTAACGAACATCCCGGCGCAGACAGTATCCTCGAGAGCAAATCGCCCCATCTTCCCGGCGCAAATCAGGAAAACCCGATTAACCATGCCCACCGATTCCATGACCGCAGAGATATTATTGAACGTGCCCACCAGAACGCGGTCGGCTTCATAAGATGCAATAAGTGCCTTTGAGCAGTTGGTCGATGAGTATATGAGATCTTTTCCGGAAACAGTTTCGGGATCATATTCGAATGGTGAGTTGCCCAGATTAAACCCGTCGACCCTGATGGCATTTCGCTCGGCGCAGAGAAGGTATTCGCCTGTCGGCCACTCGTCGGCCAACGCACGGGCTTCCTCAATCTCGCCGGCGGGAATGATTTTCGAGGCGCCGTTTTTAAGCGCCTCAGTAATAGTCGAAGAGCCGCGTAGCACATCGATTACAATGGCCACGCCACCCCGCAAATCTATTCCAACCAATTCCGAGGGCGTAAGAAGAGTTATGACCTCGGTAATGTTTGCATTGCCGCTCATCATTAACCTTATCGGTATTAATACCGGGTTAATTACTTATGAGTTCCAAATTTATAGAACGGGGGCTTGACGACTTCAGCCTTCGCTACTTTGCCCCGGATATCGATTCCTATTTCAGTCCCGATTTTTGTGTACGCGGTTTGTACGTACCCCGTACCTATCCCTTTCTCGAGCATTGGCGAAAATGTCCCCGAGGTTACCTCTCCAACTTTTTGTCCGCCAACGACTATCGGATAATGCTGGCGCGGGAAGGCTTTCTCCTTAAGCTCAAAGGCCACGTTCTTGCGTGTTGGGCCGTCGGCTTTCACTTTAGCAATAACTTCTTTGCCAACAAAGTCGCCTTTTTCGAGTTTGACTACCCAGCCCAGGCCGGCCTCGATCGGGTTCGTTGTGGCATCGATATCGTTACCGTAAAGGGCGTATTTCATTTCCAAACGCAGAGAATCGCGGGCGCCCAGGCCGATTGGTTCGGCATCGAACTCCTTGGCTGCGTCGGCCACAGCGTTCCATATCTTTACGGCATGTTTGGGAGGGAAATAAAGCTCGAACCCATCCTCGCCGGTATATCCGGTTCGCGAGAAAAGCATATCCACTCCGGCGATCTCAGCCTGAGCCGACCAGTAGAACGGAATAGATGGCAGATCGTACTTGGTAAGTTTGGCCAGCACCTTTTCGGCGTCGGGGCCCTGGATAGCCAGAAGAGCGGTCTCGTCGGATATGTTTTCGAGCTTAATATCGCTGGTTTTGATTAGCGATTGGAGATGCGCGAAATCCTTGGCGATATTCGAGGCGTTGACCACCAGGAAAAAGGTATCGCCGAGATTGTACACCAGGAGATCGTCAACGATTCCGCCGTGGGGGTAGCACATGCAAGTATACATGATCTGCCCCAGTCCCAAGGCGTTGACATCGTTGGTAACTGCGCTTTGCACGAACTGCTTGGCGCCGGGGCCGCTGACTACGAACTCGCCCATGTGGGAGAGATCAAACAGCCCCACCGATTTGCGGACTCGTTTATGTTCTTCTGTGATTGAACGATACTGCACCGGCATATAGTAACCGGCAAATTCGACTATCTTGGCCCCCGCCTTTTGATGGATATCATAAAACGCCGTCTTCTTAATCATAAAATCCTCTCGCTTCCCAACCGTCACACATCCCGCAAATCACGCAGGACGACTAAATTTCACAAAGTTATCGGGCAATATAATAGGATTGGGGGTAGTAATCCAGATAGAATTTGAGATATTATGGGAAACGAGAGAATGTAACCTGAGTATCGGGGATTGCCCCAACGTCGCTCTTTCTACATCGCCATTTTCGGCGGTTTTGATTTTACTCTAGTAAAAATAGAACATCGTTCTGTCCGGCGATCCCAATGGGGTCGTATATTCAACCCATAACCCACTACTTATAACGCATAACTTCTTACATTGACATCCCGCCCTCCCGTTTCCTACAATACCTGTATGAAACTATGCGCACCATCTCAAATGCAATCGATTGACCGGCGGGCAATCGAGGGGATGAAAATCCCGGG
>DOTU01000110.1 GCA_003520965.1 Candidatus Zixiibacteriota bacterium | reverse complement strand
GGTTTCGGTCGAAAGCCAAAACGTATTATAAAGCAAACTACTGCACCGGGCACATACAAGGTTCGAGTGCGTTACGCCAGAGGAATCAAGCTTCGTTATCTCTCTCATCTCGATATCATCAGAACCCTCTATCGAGCCCTTCGCCGCGCCGAGTTACCAGTCGCCTACAGCGAAGGTTTTCACCCGCATATCAAAATTTCTTTCGGCCAGCCCCTTCCTTTGGGTTATACATCCGACGCGGAATATTTCGATCTTCAGCTTTCCCAACCTTACCGCGAGGAATATATCACTCGGCTAAAGGTTGCTCTGCCATCGGGGCTTCAGATCACCGGCTATAAAAGCTATTTTGCCAATGTCAGTTCGCTTACCAAGCAGCTGAATCTGGCGCGCTATGTTATCCCTTCGATTGACGGTATCAGCTACGATCCTGAGCACGTGGCCCGTATTTCCTCCGAGAAGAGCCTGCTTGTATCTCGTACAAGAAATGAAGTTGAGTCCCAAGTCGATGCCGGTAAATTTATCGAAAACCTCGAGCTTAGTGATAAGGGCCTGATACTTGATGTTTCCCAAACACCTGATGGTCTCATTAAGCCCGACGAAATATTAATCTTCGGTTTGGGGATCGATCTTATACTGGTCAAACCATTAGCAATCCACCGCAGCGGCCAGTTTTATAGATCGGGCCAGAGATTGATTGAACCGTTGGATTTAGTATGAAGCTTCGTAATCCTCGCAAAATCGCCTGGGAAGCATTGATAGCGTTTGAGAAAACTCAGCGCAACCCCGATGAGATTCTCGACAAGCTTATCGATCCGGCAATCGACGAGCGCGATAAAGGCCTCGCCTGGGAGATCACTAAGGGGACGATTAGATATTTAAGTAAACTCGATTATATTGCCCAATCTTATATTAAAGCCCCCATTTCCTCGCAAAAACCAAAGGTTCTTGCCGCCCTTCGAATTGGGTTGTATCAGTTAACTCAGATGAATGTCCCCCAATTTGCAGCAGTCGATCAAACTGTCAGGCTAATTGCGGATGAGGGAATGAAACGCGATGCGGGCTTCATCAATGCAATCCTTAGATCATATCTCAGGGAGCCGAATAAAGTCGTCTATCCCGATCCAATCAAAGAGCCGATAAAATATCTCGCAGCCTTTTATTCTTATCCTGAATGGCTGGTGAAGCGCTGGGATAAGCGATATGGCTATCTGGAAACGATCAAAATGCTGGTCGCCAATAATGACCGTCCCAAAACGTTCATTAAGGTGCTAAATAGGAAGATCGATTCCGAAAGCGCCCGAAATGAACTTAACAGGAATAGCCTGGAAGCCGAACCGGCAAAATATTTCCCCGATTTCCTGCTCGCCCTTAATGGGCAATCAGTTATCAACAGCCGGCTCTTCAGGGAAGGATACCTGATCGTGCAGGATCAATCGCAGGGCTTACCAGTCTATCTTCTCAATCCCAAAATTGGAGATGATGTTCTCGATCTCTGTTCCGCCCCCGGAGGCAAAACTATTGCTCTCGCTGATAGAGTTGGCCCGAAAGGCAAAGTCATCTCGCTGGAAAAAGACCCGACGCGGTTAGCTTTGGTGCGCGAGAATGCGCTAAGGGTAGGTTTCGAAAATATTGAACTTATCGCTGGCGATCTCTTTGAGTTTGCACCGGAGAGAAAATATAGATATATTCTCCTTGATGTTCCCTGCAGCGGGTTGGGCACAATATCACAAAATGTCGATCTTCGGTGGACGAAGAAGGAACGAGATATTAAGGCGCTCGCAGTTATACAAAGTCGGATGCTTGAGAAAGCTGCAAATCTGCTTGCCAATGGAGGCCGCCTGGTTTATTCTACGTGCACCACCGAGCCTGATGAGATCGAAGATGTGATCGACGGCTTCCTTAAAGCCAACACTCAGTTCCGGCTCGAAAATGGTGAATGCGAATTCCTGATGCCGTTTGCCACGAAGCCAGGCATTTATCGAACCTGGGCACAGAAACATGGGATAGGGGGCGGCGGATTTGCCTTGTTGAGGAAAAATGAAACTAAATGAGATATTAAATAGAGTTGTTGATAGGATCGGCCGGGAAAACCTGATCAGATTTGGCATCACCGCCGGTACTTTTTTTGCCGGATTCCTTATAATCCTCATTTTAGCAGATCTTATTGTAATGCCTGCCTGGACAAAACAAGGCGCAGAGACTGAAGTCCCTAATGTGATCGATCTCTCCTTCCAGGCGGCCGAGGCGCGTCTTAAAGACGCTGATTTATCGGTCGTCATGGGTGGCGAGGAGTACGATCCCCGGCGTCCCAAAGGAACCGTAATCATTCAGGTCCCGGAGGGCGGATCAGTTGTGAAAACCGGCAGACGCGTGGTACTATCCCTGAGCAAAGGTTCAGCTTCAGCCACGGTTCCATCTCTTGAGGGCTACACCCTTCGGGAAGCACGCTTGCTCCTCGAAAAAGAAGGCCTTCGTCAGGGTAATATTACCTGGTATACCGACGAGAACCGCCCCGATGGCGTCATTATTGGCTCAGTCCCCCCAGCGGGAACTGTGATGAAGCTAAATGCCGATGTCGAACTTGTCGTAAACCGTGTGGAAACTGAAATGCTGGTTAAAGTCCCCAATTTTGTGGGTCTCGACCTTGACAAAGCAAAAGCATTAGCTGAAGAAAATTATCTATTAATCGGCGGACTAAGTTACACTATTGATGAAAACCTCTTACCTGAAACCGTGGCAGCGCAATCGATTCCGGTAGGGCAGAATGTAAAAAAATGGAGCGCCGTAAATTTGACTGTCACCAGTAACGAATAACCATGATTAAAGTAGCTCCATCGATCCTTTCAGCAGATATCCTGCATCTTGAAGACGAAATCAAGTCCATTGAAAAAGCAGGCGCCGATTGGCTGCATGTTGATATTATGGACGGTCACTTCGTCCCCAATTTGACATTTGGCCCCAAGTTAGTGCGTGAACTGCGCAAGATCACCACTCTGCCGCTTGATGTTCATCTGATGATCGATAATCCTGAAGATTTCATAGCCAAGTTTGCCGCAGCCGGTGCGGATAATATCACTGTTCATTCCGAGGTAAAAGCGCCTGTCCCCCAACTAATGGAGACGGTCAAAGGATTCGGAGTATCTTTCGGAATAAGTATCAGACCCGATACGCCTCTTGAGAGTATCAAAGAGTATCTCGGAATAATCGAAATCCTCTTAATTATGACTGTCCATCCCGGCTTTGGCGGACAGAAATTTATCGAGGCAGTTGTACCCAAGATTGCACTCGCCGCCAAATTAAAAAGCGAACAAAGATATAGATATGAAATCGAAGTCGATGGCGGCTTGAATGACCAGACGGTTAAAACCGCCGCTGCCAACGGGGCAACATTGATCGTTGCCGGCGATTATATATTCAATTCAAATGATTATCAAAAGGCTATAGCTTCTCTGCGGGATTAATCTCACTTCATGAAGCAGCGCACCTAAAACCTAAGCCCTGTAAAGCAGAATATTGTTGTGAATTAATACGATTTCTTTTGGATTAACCAGGTAATCCCCCCGCATAATTACGCTTACGATTTGCACATAATATCCTCATAAAAAAGCCGGGGCTGTTTATAACCCCGGATCCAAATTTGTCTGATGATTTTAAGCGCTCAGGCAACCATGCTGGCCTTCGGCTCTTTGGCTCTTGCTGAATCAAAGGGCGGTGTAAAAAACCAAATGAAATAGTGTGCCCCTCCCTGATCTGCCCTAAACGGTAAAATTGAAATCATTTTCGTATTTGCACCATCGGGACCGATTTTGATTTCATCGACCAAATATTCCTTCCCGCGCAGTTCCTCCCAGCAGCCCTTTAATATTTCGAAAGCTGAATTTTGCATTGATAATGAAAAAATATCTCCTTTGGTAATTTGATCTTTTAAAACGCCAAATGTTTCACAGAACGACTCGTTGCCATACAGACAGCGTCCTTTGGTATCGGTAAGGAAAATCGGTTCGCCAAGTTGCTCGAAAATCTGTTGCAGAAATCCGGCTTTTTCCAGCGCTCTATTATATTCACTTAAATCACGTACCATCCATTGAATTGAAGCCACATCACCTGTATATATGATCGAGGCATTAACGGATGCTGAAATTTTGGAACCATTTTGCGCCTGATAATCAATCTCTCCAAGTTTGCCCCAGCCTATCTTATTGATCTCCTGCCAGAGCCGTTTGGTAATATGCATTTGATGCTCGGGCTGTAATTCCCAAATATGTATCGACGATAAGTTGGCTTTGTTGTATTTGA
>DOTU01000152.1 GCA_003520965.1 Candidatus Zixiibacteriota bacterium | reverse complement strand
GATCATCTTGGTGATATGGATTTCAAGGTAACGGGCACAGCGGACGGTATTACCGCATTCCAGCTTGATATCAAGATTGGCGGATTAACGATTGAGCTAATGTCAACCGCATTAGAGCAAGCCCGGCAGGGAAGACTTTATATCCTTGATAAGATGAATCAGGCGATTTCAGCGCCCAAGCCGGAGCTTTCTCCCTACGCGCCCAGAATTATTACCATCAAGATTCCAATCGATAAGATTGGAGAGGTAATCGGACCCGGTGGAAAGATGATCAGAAGCATCATCGAGGCTACCGGAGCCAAGATCGATATTGAAGATGACGGTACTGTGACAATTGCCTCAGTGGATCAGCTTGCCGGAGAGGCTGCCAGAGACAGAGTTTTGGCGCTCACTGAAGAAGCCGAGATGGGCAGAATATACACGGGGAAAGTCAAGCGGATTGCGGCCTTTGGCGCGTTCGTTGAAATCCTGCCCAATGTCGATGGCCTGGTGCATATCTCGGAGCTTGATAATTATCGTGTCGGCCGCGTGGAGGATGTGGTAAATCTCGGCGATGAGATCAAGGTTAAGGTGATCGGAATCGATCCTGAAGGCAAGGTCAGGCTTTCGAGGAGAGTGCTGCTTGAACCCGGATCGGGAGATGATCGTAGCGGCGGTGGTGGTGATCGCTCGGAGCGCTCAGACCGTAACAACGATCGCAGACCGGATCGAAATAACCGTCCACGAAGAGATTGATAATGGCAGCTGAATCCGCCATATACAAAAGAACCGTATTTCCGAATGGCCTCAAAGTAATAACTGAGGCCATTCCTCATGTCAGGTCCGTTTCCTTGGGACTATGGCTGAATGTCGGCTCCCGGGATGAGACTGAATCATCCCTGGGAGTATCGCATTTTATCGAGCACATGGTTTTCAAGGGAACCAAGAGTCGTGACGCCTCGCAGATAGCCTCATATCTCGAATCGGTGGGCGGAGTAATTAACGCCTTTACCAGCCGCGAGGAAACCTGCTTTTACGCCAAGTTTCTGGATGAGCATTTGCCAATGGCGGTGGAGCTACTATTTGATCTGATCAACAATCCGCTTTTAGATCAAAAAGAGATCGAAAAAGAAAAGCGGGTTGTACTGGAGGAGATCAAAGATATCGAGGACTCGCCGTCGGACTTAGTGCATGACAAATTTGCAAAGGCAATTTTCGGAGATCATCCATTGGGCTGGCCGATTCAGGGAACTCGGACGACAGTCAAGGGACTGAGCCGGGCGGTAGTTACGAGCCATATTAATAGGTTTTACCGGCCCGATAGAATGGTGGTGGCGGCCTCGGGAAATTTGGATCACGCGCGATTAAAGCAGTTGGTGTCGAAGAATTATAATGCCGGCGGTTCTAAATCGGGCGCGGATGGCAGGAAAATACCTATATTCAAACCGGTGCGGAAGATATTCAAACGTAAGCCGAGCCAGACGCACGTATGCCTGGGTTTGCCAGCCAGGGATTTTAACGATCCCAGCCGGGTACCGCTGCTTCTATTGAACTCGCTATTGGGTGGCGGGATGTCATCGCGGCTGTTCCAGCGGGTCAGGGAAAATCTGGGGTATGCTTACAATGTCTTTTCCTATCTCGATTATTTCCAGGATACCGGCATTTTCGGAATTTATCTGGGCGCGGATAAGAAGAATGCGAAACGGGCTATCTCCGCGGTGATGGGGGAGATGGATCGTATTTGCAATGAGAAGCTATCGGCTGATGATCTCTCCCGAATCAAAGAGCAGCTTAAGGGGAATCTGATGCTGGGGCTGGAGAACACATCCAACCGGATGAACCGTTTGGCCAAGCATGAGTTCCTGACCGGCCGTTATATCAGCCTCGATGAAACGGTGGCCAGCATTAATGCTGTCAAAGCTGATGATATCACCGATATCGCCCGCGAGATATTTGTGAAGGATCGCTTCAGTGCTGTGACGATGGGACCGGTGGATAAGAATATTTACGAGGCGCTGGAATAAAATAATAGTCACGAGTCTCGCGTCACGAGTTGCGAGTTGAATTTGTAGCCGAGGACTTGCCAGAAACCTCGGTTTTTATATTAGCATACGTCATTGCGAGGATGCCCATTTGGGCCGACGAAGCAATCCCCCTGAATATAACGTCACTTGTTAAATTGGATATTCCGGCTTTATGCGGGGAGATTGCTTCGCTCACTCCGTTCGCTCGCAATGACGGCATAATAAAAAGGGCTTGCATATCTGTAAAATGCTGCTATAATAATTGTAGATTATATTTACATCATCGATTAGCCTTTGAAAACACCGAGATAGCGTATTGATCCTGTTAATGGGAGGATCGGATGAAAAGAATTGCTGTCATATCTATAATAATGATGTTGATGGCGCTTGGCGGAGCAAAGGCGCAGAATATAGAATATGTTGGATCGGCGCTATGGAGTGGAATCAATGATGTTAAAGTAGCTGGAAATTATGCCTACTGCGCCTTCTTTAATGGTTTGGTAATACTGGATATTACGAATCCCAGCTCTCCAAATTTAGTAAGCCAGTATTATATTGGAGGAGATTGTAGTTATCCTAATATAACGACCGGGCAAAAACTATCTGTATCAGAAAATTATGTTTATTTTACTGCTGATTTTATGGGCCTACAAATTATTGATATTAGCAATCCTTTGAATCCTCACTTTGCAGGGGAGTTTATTACCCCCACCTATGCTCGTGGGATAGATGTTCAGGGAATGTATGCATACTTAACTAGTATTCGGACGAATCAGCAACCATTCTCCCAAATTCAGATTTTAGATATAAGTAATCCATCCAATCCGATTCTTATCGGAAGTTGCCATACTCCTGGCGGAGCCCGTAATATAGCAGTTAGCGGAGGATATGCGTACATAGCAGATGAATCCGCGGGGCTTCAAATTATTGATATTAATGATCCAAGCAATCCTTATATACTTGGTAACTATGATCGGGACATGACTGCTATGGGTGATGTCGCGATTTCGGGGGGATATGCGTATCTTGCAAGTAGCAGCGGCCTATTTATTGTTAATATCTCCAATCCGAATCATCCTACTTTGGCGGGAAGCTTTACAGAATATGGGGTGGGCAGTGTTAGCATTGCAGGCGACTATGCTTACCTTGGAGCTGATTCAAGAATTATATCTGTTAACATCAGCGATCCAACCAATCCTATATTGATAGGAAATCTACCCGGATATAATAACCTTGATCTATTTATTTCGGGAAGTTATGCTTATGTAGCTACTCTTGTTGGCGGCCTTAGGGTTCTGGATATTACTAATGTAGCATATCCTATTCAAGTTGGTATTTATGGCACTGCGCTTAATATAGTGGACGTATTTGTCTCGGGGAATTACGCGTATGTATCTTGTTCAGATTCGGGAATTAGTATAATTGACGTTGCTGATGTTTTTCATCCAGTAGTAACTGGAAATCGTAGTTTTTGGCATCCTTATAATGGTGAGTATGACCCTCCAAGGCGTATCGTCGTTTCGGGAAGCTATGCATATATTGCTTCATGTTATCAAGGGCTTCGGATAGTAAATATTAGCAATCCCCGAAATCCTATACAGGCTGGAAGTTATTCAGCCAGTTGCGCCGCAGGCATATTTGTGAGAGAATCCTATGTTTATCTGACTGCCTATGATGCCGGACTCTTTATAATAAATGTAAGCGATCCAACTCATCCTGTACTAACATCAAGGCACAACGTCCCTTTTAGTGCCCGAGGGATTTACATTTCAGGAGATTACGCATACATAGCTGATGGCGACCTCCAAATATTGAATATTAGTGATCCGGCTAACCCAAGCCAGGTTGGAAATTGGAATGATACCAATGGATATACGGCAGCGGTTTATGTATCAGGAAGTTATCTATATCTATGTGATGGCCATTCTATTGGGGCAGGTCTGAAAATATTTGACATAAGTAACCCTGCCAATCCCACTTTTTTAAGCGTCTTCGACGACACTGAGGGCATTCCAACAGATGTTGTTGTTACTGATGGATATGCTTACGTAACTGAGGAATGGTCATATAGTCCTGCTCAAGGTCTTCAGGTGATAAACGTCGCCGATCCATTTAATCCTACGTTAGTTGAGAATCTAATTACTCCCGGTGATGGTTACGGAATCGCTATTTCGGAAGAAAATGTATTTTTAGCTGATTCTTATTCGTTGTTAATATTCCACTCCAATT
>DOTU01000240.1:5163-5437 GCA_003520965.1 Candidatus Zixiibacteriota bacterium | reverse complement strand
GAACTCCACTTCCCGGTTGATCATAAATGAGACCACCTTCGATGGTGAAACCCTTCTCGGCAAATGAGTTCGTAGCCAATATGAATAGCCCCATCGTAACCATAGCAAGGCATCGAGTCTTATGCATAGAGTGATTTTAGCGGTCCAACGGCTCTAAAGCAAGCAAAAAAAAGGGACTATTTATTGGGGGATTATTAATTATTATGATATTCAATTTACCGGCCTTATTGGTTTTTGCAATTCTGTACCGGGTAACAGCATGCCTTATTAATAG
>DOTU01000240.1:4594-4904 GCA_003520965.1 Candidatus Zixiibacteriota bacterium | reverse complement strand
TTTAATTCTCCTCCATATCTTTTTTCTTGACAAGTCCCGACAAAGATGCCTTTTTAGAAATTGAAGGGGTTTACAATAGCCATTAATTCAAACTTGGAAGGAGATAGAATGAAAAGAATAGGTACTCTCTTTATTGTTTCGGTCCTTATTTTGGGCATGATTAGTTGCGCCAGTATGAAACGTCGTGACAAAGGAGCCATCATTGGAGCCACGTCAGGCGGTATAATCGGTGGTATTATTGGACACCAGGCCGGTAATACGGCGGTTGGCGCTATCCTGGGCGCTGCGGTTGGCGGAACGGCGGGGGGCG
>DOTU01000240.1:0-4348 GCA_003520965.1 Candidatus Zixiibacteriota bacterium | reverse complement strand
CGGCGGGAGCCGTTATCGGCAATTACATGGATAAACAAGCCGCAGATTTACAAGCGGATCTCGAAGGCGCGAAGATTGAACGAGTCGGCGAAGGAATCAAGATAACCTTTAGTTCTGGAATTCTCTTTAATGTGAACAAATCAGATATCCAACCGACAGCCCAGGAAAATCTTCAAAAGCTGGCTACGATTCTCAATAAGTATCCTGATACCCAGATATTAATTGAGGGCCATACTGATAGCGATGGTAAAGATGATTATAATATGGATTTATCCATACGCAGAGCCAACTCAGTATCCAACTACCTAACAGGTTTGCAAGTTGATCCCACCCGCTTCCATACCCAGGGATATGGCGAAACCCAACCGGTGGCCTCTAACGACACACCCGACGGCAAGGCTCAGAATCGCCGGGTAGAGATTGCTATCTTTGCCAACGATAAGCTAAAACATGCCGCTGAGGAAAAAGAATCTCAAAACTAAACGAAATAATAGTATTACTATGCCGCCGGGATTTATCTCGAGCGGCATTTTTATTTGGCACTTATTAAAATACTGTTGAATAAACTGATTATTACGCATAGAATTTGATTAAAGTGATAATCCGACAGAACACAATTAAGCTCACCTCGTTTATCTTATGTTTATGCTGGTTAACGGTTAATGCCAACGCTGGAGATAGCTATCTATGGCTGGCGAACAGCGATTCATCGCCGAGCATTACAGAGCGTGTCACGGCCCCAATCGGGTTCGAACGTCGACCAATTCCGGCCGGAAGTTTCGAGGATTGGCTCAGACATCTACCGACCAAGAAGGGTTCTCCCCCGGTTCATCTTTTCGATGGCACTCTGAAAGCAAACCAGAATGCTCATTTTGCAGTGATCGATATTGACACAGGTGACAAAGACCTGCAACAATGCGCTGATGCCGTAATTCGATTGCGAGCTGAATATCTTTATTCGCTCAGCCGATATAACGATATTCATTTCGATTTCACCAGCGGGGATAAGGCATCATTCAGGAAATGGATCAATGGCTACAGACCCGTGGTTACCCTGAATTTAGTTTCCTGGTTTCGTTCTTCGAAAGTAGATTCATCGTATGCATCGTTTCGCAGCTATCTGGAGATTGTTTTTCGTTATGCAGGCACTTATTCATTGAAGAAGGAGCTTCAGAGTGTAAACAATCCGTTGGATATGAAAATTGGAGATATCTTTATCCAGGGGAAAACCAGCGCGCATCCCGGCCATGCCGTTATTGTTGTTGATATGGCTGTTGATACCATTATTAACCAAAAGATTTTCCTATTAGCCCAAAGTTACATGCCTGCCCAGGAAATCCATATACTAAAAAACCCAACTGATAAAAATCTTAGCCCCTGGTATAAAATCGAGCCTGGCAAATCTGTACTAACGCCGGAATGGACATTCGAAATCGGTGATTTAATGCGCTTCAAATAAAATTTTAATACCCGTCATTCATTGAGTACAAGCCACAACGTAAATATAACGAAGCGGTTTCGTGCCCGTATTAACAACATTATGCTCGGTTTGCGGTGGATTATAAGCGATCTGCCCGCGAGCTATTTCCAAATCAGGATGCCCTTTTGCCAGCAGTTTCCCTGCCCCTTCGAGAACGATTAATAGTTCTTCATATTGTTTGGTGCTATGCCAGCCAACATCCTTGCCTGGTGTAAGCGTCACCATGCCCGATCGAATAACAAGACTCTCCGATTTACCGAGTATTTCGAAGTAATCAATTGATTCCTGTGGTAATGTTTTAATAAATGGCACACTCATATTATTCGATATTTCTCCCATTGTTTTTCCTCTGATTTATAAAACTGTGTTCGCAAACATTACTGCAAGCCGGGAAATAACTCCAACAAACCACTGGTAATGAATTCAACGGCTATCGCCGATAACAAGAGCCCCATGATTCGAGTGATATTGTTAAGGCCTGTACGGCCGAGCTTTTTACTCAGGGGAATCGAGAGCCTTAGAGATATCCAGACCAGAGCGGACGCTATAACGATACTAAAGATGAGGAGCATTTTAGTTTGGACTCCCGGAAATCTATGGGTGAAAATGATAACTGTGCTTATTGCTGCCGGCCCGGCTAAAAGAGGAACAGCTAACGGTACTATGGCCACATTTTCCTTGCCTTCAGCTTCTTTCGATTCCTCGGGAGTCTGCTTGACTGCGCTAATCCGAGCATTCATCATCGAGATCGAGGTTAGAAGTACGAGTATTCCTCCTCCGACTCGGAATGAGGCGACACTGATACCAAATAAGCGCAGCATAACTTCCCCTAAAACCGATGACGCTATCATGAGAATTCCGGCTGCAATCGACGCAGTACGGGCAATTCTCTTGCGATCCCGAAGAGTATCATTAGAGGTCAATCCCAAAAAAATAGGAATGGCCCCCAGCGGATCAACTATCACGATAATCGCGGTAACCATTTCTATGTATTGGTGCCATTGCATATTGCTGTTCTCGTGATAATAGTATCAATATTTGGGAAAAATGTAAATGCTAATATTCGACTTAATCTATGGAATCGATAGATTTTACGCTAGGTAAAGATAGTCATGATATTAATTGTAGGCAATTAAACATAGAAATGGCGGGGGTCGAATTCACCATTATAACGGCGAATAAGCCCGCGACCTGTCGATTCGACCGTTCTCTCAACTGAACTATAAAATGCCCTTTGATTTTAATTCAATTCTCCCATCAACAGATATAAAATGCATTTCCCGTTGAACTGCCTCAGGTCTGGTTGGAAACTCCTCATGGAATACCAGTTCCCAACGGCCTTTTCCTCTGGTAGAAAGGCTTTTTCCAATATTGTGCTCCCAGAGCCTTCTCTGAAGGTCAGCTGTGTGTCCGATTTAGGAGCGATTGTTTGATTCGCTTTTCAGAATATAAAGAAAATATGACATTTAGATTGATAACAATAAAAAGTGGAGATGGCGGGAGTCGAACCCGCGACCTCTTGAATGCCATTCAAGCGTTCTCCCAACTGAACTACATCCCCATTTTATTTCGCGCCGGATTATTATCCGGAAAGCTTATTTCAAAGATCTGTTGCGGCCCTATATAGCCGCTTGCCTCATTGTAGATCCGGCGAGTGTTACCCCGCCGGAATGAGAAAAAATAATATACTTTGGATCAACTTTAAGTCAAGTTAATTCTTTAGCAAACGAAAAGATCAATTAATTTCGGTTAGCGCCAATAAGAGTCACTGGCATTCGCGGCAAAGGCCGTAAAATTCCAACCGATAATCATTGACCTTCATCTTTTTGCCATCGACCTGTACGCCTGCGGTCGTTACCGCCAACGGCTCGTCGACATCCATCACCTTGCAACAATTGGTGCAGGTAAAGTGCTGATGATTTTCAGCCCTGGCATCGAATCGGGAAAAGCATTTGCCGTAATTAAGCTCGCGGACAAATCCCAACTCCTGTAAAAGCTTCAGGCAACGATAGACTGTCCCAAACGAAATGTGAGGTAGCCTCTTTCTGACCATCTGATAAATTTCGTCAGCTTTTGGATGCTCTTTCGTACGCGACAGTTCTTCGAGCACAATAGCCCGCTGCCTGGTCATCCGATAACCTTGTTGCTTGATCTTTTGGTTTAAAACTTTTGTTGTGCCCTTCATATTTCCACCGCCCTTCAAATATCGTCTCCAGCACGCTCCATTATAAAAGATTGTGAAAAAAATGTCAAGCAAAAAATGATAAAAATTACTAATTGTATTGAGATTTCCTCTCAACATCAATATAAAATTTTGTAACTTATTGCTATGTAAGCAGATGTGAAATTTGCGATGTTATCTGAGCCAATTTAAACTTGCCCCTGCTCGATTGGCTAATTCCAACCAACTGTTAGGAAATAACCCTAACTGTATAGTTCCAAAAAGTGCTATTAAGATTGCCACCATCAATGTGGTTGAAAGAACATATTCGGATTTCGGTTCTGATTCCGGCACCATATACATGGTCACGATAACCCCAAGATAATACCAAACCGAAACCAAGCTGTTCATCACCGCAATTACTACCAGCCAAATATATCCGGAGTTTATCGCGGCCGCAAAAATGCGGTACTTACCCATGAAACCGGCAGTCGAGGGTATTCCGGCAAGAGAAAGCATAAAAATTGACATGGCTACTCCGGCAAACGGGTACTTAAGGCCGAATCCGGCGTAATCCTTTATATTCTCCTGCTTCTCCCCTTTTCCTGCAAACAGAACGATTATCGCAAAAGCTCCAATATTCATGACCGTATAGGCCAGAAGATAAAATACTCCAGCCGAGAGACCGGCCTCCCCTCCGGCAACCA
>DOTU01000131.1:2947-3176 GCA_003520965.1 Candidatus Zixiibacteriota bacterium | reverse complement strand
TCAGCACTCAGCACTCATTACTCAGTACTGATTATTATGCCACTCAATCTCGCTGAAAAAATACAAAACGCCGGTGTCGTTGGAGCCGGCGGCGCAGGGTTTCCCTCACATGTGAAGTTGGGTAAGCCCATCGAGACCTTGATTATCAACGGCGCTGAATGCGAACCGCTTCTCCACAAAGATAAAGCTATCATGCGCCATTTCGCTCCCCAAATCGCGGCTGGGCTCG
>DOTU01000131.1:0-2619 GCA_003520965.1 Candidatus Zixiibacteriota bacterium | reverse complement strand
GGCGAGATCGAATCTCTCAAAAAAGAGCTCCTGCCTCCGATAAAATTCCATTTCATGTCCGATATCTATCCTGCCGGTGACGAGTTTATTCTGGTTTATGAGGCAACCGGAAAACTAATTCCTCAGGGCGGCCTGCCGCTCGATATCGGTTGCGTTGTCGTAAATGTCGAAACGCTTTTTAACATCGGCCTGGCTGCAAACGATATCCCGGTAACGGAGAAATTTATTACTGTCACGGGTGCTGTTAAGAGCCCCTGCACATTCAAGGCACCGATTGGAATATCGTTTGATGATTGCCTCAAGCTTGCCGGTGGAGCGACTGTGAGAGATTTTGCCATCCTCTCCGGCGGCGCTATGATGGGAGAGTTAGTAACCGATATATCTACACCGATTACCAAGACCACTGCCGGACTGATCGTCTTGCCCGTAGATCATCCTCTAATCAAACGTCGAATGCTTTCTCAAGAAAAGTTAGAGAGAGTGGGGGCTTCTGCCTGCGATCAATGCTATCGCTGCACCGATCTTTGTCCGCGCTGGCTTTTGGGTTATCAGATTATTCCTCATGAGGTAATGCGCTCGCTTCAATTCTCCGGTCCGCGCTGGGAGCAATTCAGTATGAAGGCGCTTAATTGTATCGAATGCAATATCTGCTCCCTCTATGCTTGTCCTGAAGATTTGGATCCTAAAAATGTCTGCGCTCACGCCAAGCGAGAGCTGTTCGCCAGAGGACTCCGCCCTGATAAATCTCGCCAAGTTGATGTCCATCCGTTTCGATCAGGCCGTCAAGTGCCAACTGCGCTCCTTACCCGCAAGCTTGGCCTGGCACCGTTTGATTTACCCGCGCCCTATATCGAAACAGATTTTGCGCCTCAAAAAGTGCGGATTCCACTCAAACAGCACGCTGGCTCGGCAGCAGTTCCTGTTGTGAGCGTTAACGATAAAGTCGTCAGAGGCCAACTCATTGGGGATATCTCGCCCGTTGCTTTAGGCGCTAAGGTGCATTCATCAATAGATGGAGCAGTGAAGTTAATCGATAATTATATCACCATAGTAAGGGGATAGCGATGCAGCTAACCGCCATCGGACTTGTGGAGACAACCTCGATTGCCAAAGGAATCGAGGCCAGCGACGCTATGCTTAAGGCAGCTGAAGTGGAGCTTGTCTTGAGCCGTACGGTCTGTTCGGGGAAATTAATCACTCTGGTCGCGGGTGATGTCGCGGCCGTAGAGGCTGCTGTCAAAGCCGGAGTTGAGATCGGCGCTGAAACTGTGGTCGATAGCTTTGTTATCCCTAACGTTCATCCGCAGGTAATCGAGGCCATATCAGGTAATGTCGTAGTTCAAAAACCTGACGCTATGGGTGTGGTGGAGGCATTTTCAGTCGGTTCGCTTATCGAGGGTGCTGACGCTGCCGCTAAGGCCTCCGAGGTGCAGCTTCTGAAGATACATCTGGCAATGGCGATCGGCGGCAAGGCCTTTGTCACAATGACCGGCGACGTGGCCGCTGTGCAGGCCGCTGTCGAAGCTGCTGTGGAGATTATCAATCGTAAAGGGCTTCTTACATATACTGTTGTAATCCCCGGGCCAAGAGCTGAGTTATTCAAAGATTATCTTTAAAATATGGAAATCTCTGAAGACGATATCAGGCTGATTACCAGGCTTATCGCCGAAAAGCTGGGGCCAGACGCTTCTCCTGAGAAGGTGCGGTCACTTGTGGCCGAGGCCATCGGGCAGCTATCTTCCGCTTCGGCAAACGAATCGAATACTACTATACAAAACTCTGAATCAATCGATACACCAAACAAATCGAGGCTTATCATCAACGCTTTTGGGCTGGCAACGGGCGGGCTTGATAAAAGCTTGCGCGATTTTCTGAATGCCAAAAATATCCCTGTAATAGCGCTCTCATCTACTAATATCGGGGAATTTACCAGCCTCATTGCTATCCTCGATTATTCAAATTTCAAGACTGATATTAACCGTCTCAAATTTGAATTAAGCGAGCTTTGCGAAAAATTCGGTTTTAAAACAATCGTACAAGATAGCGCCTATTACGGAATTTGAACTGAATTCTTAGAAGTAAATATTAGTTCTTGTGTAGGGGCACAATTTATTGTGCCCATCCTCTCTTTTCCTTCCTACACCCGCTATGAAATTTCTCTTGCCCGCTGATTCGTAATAATGTATAAATAGTTTGATAGTCCGTAGGGGTGGCCATTGGGCCTGAGAGTAAACCCTCCGAACCTGAAACGGGTTGTGCCGACGTAGGGAACGGACAGAAAACCACCTCGGCTGGGTGGTATTTTTTCTCCGAAAATCCCGCGCCGTCTTGACATATATATTGGAGGCATCATGGCAACGTATGATCTTGGGTTGTTACTTGGAAAAATTCGGGATGAGAAACCGTTGGTTCACAATATTACCAATTATGTGGTGATGAATTTTACTGCCAACTCACTATTGGCTATGGGAGCTTCGCCCGTTATGGCTCATGCCATCAACGAAGTCGAGGAGATGGTGACCCTGGTCAGGGCGCTTGTGATAAATATCGGGACATTATCCAACCCCTGGATAACTGCCATGCTCTTAGCGGGCAAAAAAGCCAACGAACTCGGCATCC
>DOTU01000088.1:22387-24363 GCA_003520965.1 Candidatus Zixiibacteriota bacterium | reverse complement strand
AGGCAGATCGATTTGGCGTGGCCAATATGCAGGTAACCGTTAGGTTCGGGAGGAAAACGGGTATGTACGCGGCTATCGTTTTTGCCGGATTTCAGGTCTTCGTTAATGATATCCTTGATAAAATTGGTAGGAAGGGTTACAGAGGCGGGCTCTGTTTTCTCCCCGTTCTGGTTGATTTCATCTGCCATGTTTGTAATACCTCAATTATTTAATAGCCGATACCAATGACGATATAAGTTCCTCTGATGAATATACATTCCACCGATGGATAATGCAAACTGGAACAAACACCGGTTTTCAATTGGTGGAAGGACTTAAAAGGACTTGTCAGTTTTCCCTTGATGTCCTATCTTAGGGGGCCAAAGTGGTGGAAAGGCTTAATATGATAAACGGGGATTCGGAAGATGGTAAAGAAATATCAATGTGAAGATCGCAAGTTGGTGGAGGTGGCGCATAACGAATGCCCCGTCCTCGTCTATATAAATCCCGGTGAAGCAGAGAAACGATACCTGGTCGATACGCTTAAGCTCGACGAGCACACGCTAAATTCGGCCCTGGACCCCGATGAGCTTTCTCGTCTTGAATTTGAACCGGAACATGTGGCCATAATTTTTAAACGGCCGCGTAATTACTCGGCCCAGGAACAGTTTTATTTTAAGGTTTCCTCCTTGGGCGCATTCATTTTCAAGGATAAATTAATTATAGTCACTAACGAGGATATCCCTCTTTTCGACGGAATTACGTTTAATCGGTCGACGCCGGCCTTTGTTTTCCTTCGTCTGATCTATCGTTCCATATTCCATTTCCTGGAGCATTTGAAAATTATAAGCACGATCGCCGATGAGCTTCAGGATAAAATTAACAGGGCGATGGAAAACAAACATCTGCTCAATCTTTTTACGTTGGAAAAAAGCCTGGTATATTATCTCAATTCAATAAATTCCAATAGTGTTCTTATAGAAAAGCTGCGAGTCAACTCTGCGAAGCTGGGCATATCGGTTGAGGATCAGGAGCTTTTGGATGATATCTTCATCGAGAACAATCAGTGTTACCGTCAGGCGGAGATACTCTCCAACGTGCTTTCGGGTCTGATGGATGCCAGGGCGTCGATAGTCAGCAATAATCTAAACATGCTGATGAAAACCTTAAATATCATCACCATCGCGATTATGGTGCCAACGTTTGTGGTCAGCGCATTTTCGATGAACGTAGCCATACCTTTTCAAGCACACCCTCATGCATTTTGGCTCATATTGGGGCTGGCGTTGTTTTCGGTTATAGGGTTTACATTCTTCTGGCGCTACAAGCGCTGGTAGATAATCAGCAATTCAACATACCAACAGTAAGTTGGCATACGAGGACGTATGCCAACCACATTTAACCAAATTTTATTATAGATAATAATGGGCACAATAAATTGTGCCCCTACGATTAATGCATAATATTGGAGATAAAATAAGCTGTAATCTTTAGAAATGATTTAAGGAGCCAAGAATCTGGGGAATTTTGACCCACGATAAGGCAAAAAAAATAAACCGGGGACTACATAGGTCCCCGGCCGTAAAATCTATATTTTCCAAACTCTACATTTTTGAAGCAACCGCCTGGGCGATTTCGAGAGTCGTGTTTTTGCCACCCATATCGTAGGTGCGAACTTTGCCCTCTTTAATTACGGCCGTGATAGCGCCTTCGAGAGATTCGGCGTGTGAGGTCTCCCCCATCCAATCGAGCATCAGCTTAACAGTAAGCAGAGTAGCCATAGGATTTACTTTGTACATACCGGCATATTTGGGTGCGCTGCCGTGGGTCGGCTCGAAAACAGCATAGTTATCACCGATATTGCCGGAGCTGGCGAATCCCAAACCGCCCACAAGCTGGGCCGCGAGATCTGAGATGATATCGCCGAACATGTTGGATGTCACCAATACTGAGTAATCGGTGGGGTTTTTCACCAGCCACATGCACATGGCGTCGAT
>DOTU01000088.1:15536-22139 GCA_003520965.1 Candidatus Zixiibacteriota bacterium | reverse complement strand
CCACATGCACATGGCGTCGATGTTGGTTTCCCACAATTCAATTTCGGGATAATTCCTAGCCACCTCGCGGGCAGTACGGACAAACAGCCCGGATGTCTCACGGATGACGTTGGGCTTTTCAACGACGGTAACCGATTTCTTGCCATATTTGCGAGCATATTCGAATGCGTCAGTGACAATATTGCGGCTGGCGCGTTTGGTAATGATGCGCAGAGATATAGCCAACTCGTTGGCCGGAGCGCCTGAGAAGCGCTTCATCTTGGGATTAGCTTTTTCAATCGCGGCCCGGAACTCGTCGGGGGTAGGAAAGAACTCGACGCCGGAATAGAGGTCTTCGGTGTTTTCACGGAAGACGGTAAGATCGATATCGTCGCGGTAGTTGAGCGGGTTGCCCGGATACGCTTTGCAAGGGCGAAGATTGGTGCGCAGATCAAATGTCTGACGAAGCTTAACGATAGGAGATGCATAGACCATCCCTTTGCCCTTCAATGCGGGGGAAAGCTCGGCCTCGGCCTCCTCCTTGGGCTTTGAAGTGATGGCGCCGAAGAGAGCGCAATCGGTGCTTTTCAAAATTTGAACGGTGCGTTCGGGAAGCGGGTTACCCTCCTTACACCAGTTCTCCCAACCGATTTCAGCATAGATATAATCAGCATCAAGTTTGATCTTATCGAGGACGATCCGGGCAGCGTCCAGAACATCCTTACCAACACCATCGCCAGGCATCCAGGCGATCTTGTACTTAGCCATAATGAACTCCTTCCCTATCGCATTAAATGAACAAATTTCTGCCGTAATCTACGAATATTGGATGCGGGGTCAACTGAAAAAGTGAAGATGATGGCAACGGGTTTAATTAAAAGATAGATATTTTGTAGATAAATATGGGCACGATGAATTGTGCCCCTACAAAAAAGAAAATTGCACTTTGTTTAATGAAAGCAGCGATCTTGTTTCGTATATCTAAATAGTCAAAACCATCAAGGGCCTGGCGGCCAGCGAGCAGGGTTTTGACCTACATGGCTATTAGGTTTTAATGCGAAAGGTAAATCGGTGGGTATCGCTCAGATTGTGTTTGGATGGGACAAAGGCGTAATCGAAAAAGTAGCTTTTATAGGCGAGGCCGCCGCCGATCGAGAAGTTTCTGGAATCGTATCCGAAATCGTATCCCATTCGAATTGCAAAGAGATTTTGATAGGTATATTCACTGCCAATATTCAGTTTGCTTGATTTATTGCCCCAATTGGCGGCTACATAATCGGCGGCAAGAATCAAGCCGCCAGTTGTCGTGCCAGGAAATGTTTTATATGAAATCCCAAGGCGAAGCTCCCTGGGCAGGTCGAAGGAACTTGTTTCGAATTTCGGTTTTGTGCCAATATTTCGAACGGATGCTCCGAGGTAGATCTGCGGTTTGATTTTATAGAAGGCGCCCAGATCAAGTCCAACGGCAGAGGCGCTGCTGATATCGAGTTTCTCATAAGCCCATTTGATAGCGTTACCAAACGCGAAGCGATCGGTAGCCTGGATCGCCCAAAAGAATGAGGCAGTGAAATTATGCTCGTCAAAAGTGCCAAGCGGCTCCTCAGTTGGAACCAAATCGCGCCTTTGAATATTAGCCACCTTGCCATAATAGAGACCCATACCATAGCGGAATTTATTGGAGTGAGTCACCAGGGAAAAGTGATCCAGGGTAACATCGGTTAAATAGGATATATGCATAAATGAGAATTCGGTATCGTCGAGGAAACCAGCAGAAGCGGGATTGAAGTATGGCGCTCCAACATCACCGCTGATTGCGGTGGAGGCCTCCCCCATAGCGGCAGCCCGAGAACCCGGCCCGATCAGAAGAAACTCAAACGAGCTTTCCCCTGATTGCGCCAGGGCCGGAGTGTAAATTGCGAATAAAAGGATTATCGAAAGACAAACAGAATTTCTCATCTGCTATAGCCCCACTTTAAGGGTGAAAATATGGCTGGCCGAAGTTCCCTGTTGGCCCACAAGAAATGCATACTCAATTGCCATAGAGGTATTTTTTAAGACATAAGCATAGCTTGCCCCAAATGTCAGATTTCCTCTATCAATGCCCATGCGTAATCCAGCCCAACGGCTAGAATACTCAACAGCGTTAAACTTGCCTTCTTCGTATTCGTCCTCAACCTGCTTAGTAAGCCTTTTGGTTAACCAATACTCCGCTCCGGCCCGAAAACGGACAGCCATTTTGCCGCTTTTCTCAAAATCAATGGCAGGCACAAATTTATCGTTAAGCAAATTTCCGGCTAAGCCAAATCTAACAACAACAGGGAATTCATCATTATAGGAGGAACCGCCGTCACCCCAATAGTTGCCGCTATCCCAGCGCATTGTTGAGCCAAGGTTTTGGGCGGTCAGGCCAACCAGGATAACTTTCTTAATACGGGCTTTGGCGCCAAGATCGACACCTATGGCAAAAGCGTCAAGATTGTCAAATTTCTCCTGCAGGTAGCGCAAGGTTCCGCCAAAGGCGAATGTATTGTTGATGGCCTTAGCAAATGAAACCGCAAAAGCGTTTTGATTATTATCAATCTTTCCTGCCAGTTGCTGGGAAGCACCGTGACCAGTGACATTACCAACCCCGGCATTCACCCAACTGGCTGCCATCGCTGCTTCGTTTCGGATGGGAAAGGAGATAGCGGCATGGCTTAAATGACGATCGAGAGACATCGATTTATAACTCAGGCTGATGCCCAGCCTAAGATTGAAACCCAATCCGGCGGGGTTATAGTATGTCGCCTCGGGTCCTTCGGCGATGGCCGTATAAGCGCCACCCATGCCCAATGGACGGGCACCGATTCCGTTACGCAGGAATTGCCCGCCCAAGCCGGCATCCTCATCAGAATATGCGTTGACGGCTATCAAGGATATTACCAGAGCAAAGAAAATAGTCTTCCTCATTTTATTACCACAACCTTTCCCCAAAGATCGTCACCGTAATCAAGCTCGATGCGGTAGAAATAAACTCCATTGGCTACAGCCGTACCGTCACCATTAGTACCATCCCAAACGATATCATCAGAATCGATATTGGCGGCCCGCGGAACATTATCGGCGACGGTCTTTACTAATTCCAGATTGAAATCGTAGATCCGAACCGTGGCGTTGGTTGCTTCCGTGGGTCTGAAATGAATTGTCGTCCCCTGACGAGTTGATGCGTAAGGCGAAAATGGCGATGGGTAAGCATAATGCTCATTGGGATCACCCTGAGCGCGATAGACTTTCCAACCATTTAAAACAGATTTAACAGTACCGTCAGCGCCGCCAGCCCAGATCGTACCATCGACATTATCGACTGCATAGAACGGGGCACGATCCTGGAAAAATGTTTCATCTTGCAGGTCTCGGAAGCCTGTTTGCAGCACCCAAGAAGAGTAATCGCCCCCTGCTTTAAATAGTCCAAAACCGGTTGCCACAAAGGCCGTATCGCCGGCAAAGGCGAAGTCCCAGCCTTCAACGGCGGCATCATTATCAAGCCCGGTAATTGGTACGGTGTGCCAGATAATGCCATCGTCAGTAGAATAGGCGATGCGCCGGGCTTCACCAGAATAAACCGGCCGACAAGCCGCCCAAACGGTTTTTTGCGAACCCTGCTTGTTTACTCCGAGAGCAACTACGAAATTTCCGGGGAGCTTAAGGGTATCGGCGATGGTGGTATCGGAGCTATCAAAGAAGTAATGGGCGATCGAATCGGGATATGCCGGGTAGGTTCGTTGACCAGTTTGATTGGCATAAACAGCATCATGATAAACCTTGCCCGCGTCACCAGAGGAGCGGAATCCAAGAACGATGTTTCGTCCGGCCATAAGAGAAGGATTGAGCCTCGCCGTTGGAGCCCAGACCGTATCCGTGTTTGAGCCTGATATTACGATAAAACTAATCTGTCCGGTAGCATCAATATCAACCTTCAGAGTATTCCAACTGTTGAGATAATGGTCGGCAGTACTATCGGAGAAAGGATCGAAAATCTCAAGTGAGTCATTTTCGTCCAAGAAGCGGGCCATAAACCAAGCGTGATGTCTGGCTGGAGCAGGAACTCTGGGATCGGGGCAAGCCTCACCAACGTAGGCCAGTGAAAAATAAAGACCATAAGCGGAATAGGCTGAATCGCTGCAATCATCGCTCCAGTTTGGATTGGCATTCGTAGGGAAAGCAATACCGCCCTCCGCCCAACAGCCCAGAGTATCAATTAGCTCGAGATAGAGATCGGTTTGCATCGAGAATCCGCCAGGGGCGCCGAAGAGTTTTTTGGAGATCAAGCCGCTATTGCAGGTTGAGTCGCCCATATTATCGAGTATGCCGGTTCGGCCATGAATCTGGGTAGTATCAAGATTCACCGGGGCCGGGCTACCGAACGATTTCCATTTTTCAAAGCCGTTCGAAAAATCATCAGCGAAATCGGTGGTAAAAAAGTAGCGATAAATTCCGTCAGCGGTTCCGCTCCAAACCGAAAAGGTATCGGGGAAATCGGTGGTATCGGCCTTAACCGAGAAATAACGGTTGCTAAGGCTATCGAAAGTGTTGGTGGCGTAATCAACCGAGTCAGCGTTGATTGAATCGAGTTGTGTAGCATACATGTTTTTCCAGGTTGCGCCATAATCGAGGGTGCGGATAAGGCCACCATAGAAGCAGGCGGCGTAAGCAATCGAATCATAAACCGACAGATCGTAAGGAATCTTGCCGCTGAAGTGAGCCTGTTCCGGTGTCAGCACCTGCCAGGTCTGGCCATTATCTCGGGAGAGTCCAAAGCCGTCACCGACAGGTATGGTTTGATCCTGGTATTCAAACGAATGCGATGTACCCACCCAAACGGCCCTATCATTAGCCGCCAGGGACGAAACCTCATCGCTGGGAATAGTCCCGGCACTATAGGTGGTCCAGGTGCTTCCGCCGTCGCTGGTTACGGAGGCGCCACCACCAGTGCCAAGCCAGATTGATGAGGAGTTATGTTTGATATCAATGACGCTGTTGGAGGTAAGACCGCCTCGCCCGTCATTGACATCGACCGACATTTTTGCCCAGGCGGCTGAAAATGTCAATACAACGGAGATCAGAATAAGTGTCTTCTTCATTAAGACCTCTAGTACATGGTTATTATGGCCTGGGGATGATTGGATTCATTCCCATCTTTATCTTTGGCGTAGAATTTGAAAATATAGTCTCCAAGTTGACTTTGGGCATTACCGGCCTGGATTCCTTGTGAAAAGCAACCATCGCCGGCAACCGAGTCAGGCGGCTGGCCGTCGTCCCGCATGTAATAATGAGAGCCGTTCGAAGTGCTATCTGGCTTGGTGGATGTAAAATAGACCGAATCTATATCGGTCAAGCCATCGGGATCAAAAGCCTTTACCGAGAGAAAATAAATATCGGTTGAGCCCCGCTGGATTGAATCGGGGGCGACCAAATCATAAAGAACTGGCGCATAACGCACCTCAACAACTTTTTTGGTGCATGATATAGCAAATAATAATGAAATTATTGCAACCGGGAGAATTATTCTAATTTTCATGAGGCCGCCTAGTAACCTTTCTTTGCGGTATCTTCTAATCTTTAGCAATTAATAATAGGCGTCCTCCTTCATATATGTAAAGCTAAAAAATAGCGGGGATTTGTCAAGGCAATAATTTATCGGGGTACAGCGCCACCCCGAATCGAAGCCCGCCAGCGGAGACAATAAGTGACCGCTTATCTGTAATACCCATGATAGCCAAAAATATTCCCAGGCCAGGCAAAATAAGCTCGGCACGTTCAGGATCGAAAGGAATTAGCCGGGCGCGGCCCAAGCTATCGGTGTGTTCAAATTTCGAAGCGATCTCCCTCATATCCCCTTCGGAAAGGAAGGAACCGTGAATCAAAGCCGAGTTGAAACGATCCAAACCGGCTTTGATAGCCGCGACAGATGTAATTGTGCCTCCGGTAGCAAGGATGGCTGCTTTGGGATCAACTTCGAAATCGGTTACCGTCTCTAATCCAATCTCCCTGGCCTTCATCATGTAGGTTTCGAGACCATTTCCGGAAGTGGTCTCCTTGAGTTTCAGGGCACCAATAGGGATGCTGATAGCTCGTAATAGAGCCTCTCCCCTGGCCAAAACCAGTTCGGTTGAGCCGCCGCCGACATCTATTAACAGGGTATTCTCGAATTTTGTATCGAGGTTATATATGGCGCCAAGAAATGAAAGCTCAGCCTCTTTGAGGCCGGAGACAATTACCGGTTTTTGGCCAAGCACACTTTTAATCATTTCCAAGAATTCATTAGAATTGCTGGCCAAACGGAGGGCCTCGGTGCCGACCATTAATAGTTCATCAAAATTGTTATCTTCTGCAAATCCAATTACTGCTTCGGCCGTGCGACGGAGGGCAGGCGGGCTGATCTTACCCGTTGCTGATAGCCCCTCACCGAGACGGGTGGTTTGTTTCTGATCTAAAATGACAGAAAGGCGATTGCCAGTAATATCCGATAAAAGGGCCAGGACCGAGTTGGTACCGATATCGATTACAAGTCGACGAGTGCCCATATTATCGAAGCGATACCTCGCCGGCAGCAATTATGGTAACACCGTTTTTATCGCGAATGCG
>DOTU01000088.1:0-15194 GCA_003520965.1 Candidatus Zixiibacteriota bacterium | reverse complement strand
GACAGCGGATCGCTTAACTAACTCGGGCCCCAGAAAGCGCAATCCGTAGCGATGGAAATTGGAGTAAGATTTTTCAAATTCATATAAGAAGTCGCGAAGCAGTTCAGCCCGATCGATCTTTTTCCCGGCGATCATGCAAATTGAAGTTGCTTTGGATTTCAGTCGAGAAGGAAAATCATTTGGGCCGTCGTTGACATTAATGCCAATCCCCAAAATGGCGTAGCTAACCCGGTCAAGCTCGGCGGAAAGCTCTACCAAAATACCGGCTACCTTCTTGCCTTTAAGCAGGCAGTCGTTGGGCCATTTAATAAGCGACTTCTCCCCTGTATACTTATCGAGTACTCTGCAGATCGAAAGAGCAGCCACAAGTGATAAGGCCGGCATCTTGGTGAAATCAAGCTGCGGCCGAAGGATAATCGAAAAATAGAGACCCAAACCGCTCGGTGAGTGCCAGCTTCGACCAAGCCGTCCGCGGCCGCGGGTTTGTTTTTCAGAAATAACCAATGCCCCCTCAGGCGCGTTAGAATCGGCCAGGCGTTTGGCTAATTCATTTGTTGAACTGACACTCTTATAGCAGTGAACTTCCCTGCCCATAACGCGGCTTTTTAATCCGGCCTGTAAAACCGGCGGTAGAATGATATCGGGAAGGGAGCTAAGAGTATAGCCGCTGGCGGCGATATCTATCTCGACGCCCGATTCTCTCAAATACTTGATGGAATTTTTTACAACCGCCTTCTCAACGCCTGACTTTTTTTCGAGGTCATCAAGTGAAATGGCTCGTCCATGAGATTCTCGAAACGCAGAAAACACGAGGGCATGAATTTTGGATTCGGAGGGAGTAACCACCTTTATTCGGCTACCTTGAGAGAAAGATCCAAAACTGGAGCAGAATGGGTAATCTTGCCCACTGAGATGCGATCCACCCCAGCAGCGGCGATCTTCTTAACAGTTTCAAGAGCCACGTTTCCAGAGGCCTCAAGGATAACGGCGGGATCGATAGCGCGAGCCAGGCGTACGCCCTCATCCAGCATCTCAAGCGAGAAATTATCGAGCAAGATATAATCAGGTTTGAAAGTGAGAGCCAGCTTTAGCTCATCGAAGCTTTTTACCTCAACCTCGATTTTGGCTTTAGTGCGTTTTCTATGAGCGCTAACTTTCTTAAGGGCGTTTTCGAGTCCCCCGGCAGCGGCGATATGGTTTTCCTTGATAAGATACATATCAAAAAGCCCAAGGCGATGGTTGGTTCCGCCGCCATCTCGGACGGCAAGTTTTTCAAGGCGTCGCATACCCGGCATGGTCTTTCGAGTATCAAGGATCTTGGCGGGATAGTCTTTGATGGCCTCGACCATATCGTGGGTCATGGTGGCTACTCCGGAGAGATGGCCGAGGAAGTTCATGGCAGTTCTTTCGCCAGTGAGAATGGCATCAAGAGGACCTTTGATTCGAAGGACTTCGTCGCCGGGAACAACAGAAGAGGCGTTTGGTTTAAGAATAACAAAGGAGAGAACGGGAGAGATAGTTTTATAGACCCAGATGAAAGCGGCAATACCGGAGATTATGCCTGGCGCTTTGGCGATGACAACAGCTTTTCCAGCTTTGCTATTAAGTTGCAAAGCGCGGGTGGTGATGTCGCCCTTGCCAAGGTCTTCCGCCAAAGCTAATTGGATAATTTTCCTGTCTTCGTTGATTTTATTCATATCGCTAATTTTATCGAGAGGATAACTGTAAGTCAATGGAATTATCTTGACTTGAGGTATTGGGAGAAGTAGAATTGATCAGGTTCGATATGATGATACCCCATTCTGTACCCTGCATAAAAGAGGGTCATGGCGATAAGCTATGCTGGATAAGTGCGTTGGCTGACGGCGAAAATAGGGCGACAGCCCAAGAGGATATCCTTGTCTGCAACGAATGCAGCTCCTTCAGAGAGACAATTAATCGTGGCTTCGGCAGACGAGCCGCAGACTTGGCACTGGGAACCACAATTGCCAGGCTTTTAGGCCAGGTTTCGGAGCGCAACATACGTTTAGATGAAGCCAAGCGGGAATTGGAAAAAAAGGTAAGTGAACTGGCTTTAATGAAAATCATTACAGATGCTGTGGTAAAAACCACCGATCTTTCCAAGGCTCTTAAGATAATCTTAACCGGCGTGACCTCGGGGCGAGCGTTTGGTTTTAATCGGGCCGGCATTTTTCTAGTGGATCAAAGAAACGAGTTTTTGGAAGGTAAGGACGCGGTCGGACCAGAAAATTGGCAAGTCGCGTCGCGAGTTTGGGATGATTTACAGGCGCTTAGCTTTGAGCAGCTTATTAAGAATGTCTTAATGGAGCCGGAACAGGAGAAAGAGCATTTACGCAGGCTAATCGAGCGAGTTAAAATCCCCCTTTCGGATAGCACAAATATCCTGGTTATGGCTCTTTGGGCAGGGCAGCCATCGTTCTTTCGCAAAAACGAAGTTGATCCAATAGTAAGAGCTAAGATATTAAAACTTACGGACTTCAATGAATTCGTTGCAGTTCCACTTCAAGCTGAGGGTTTACCATTGGGATTGATGATTGCTGATAATTTTTACACAAGCAAACCGATTACAGAGGCATCGATAGATGCGTTAGAGACTCTCGCTAATACCTGCACAAATGTACTTGAAATTACAATGCTTCATGAACAGCTGTCTCATCGGTTGGAAGAGCTTGAGCGGGTTAACCAATTGCTTCGGGAAAATCAAAGCTATCTATTACAGGCCGAAAGATTGGCCGATGTCGGTAAATTGGCTGCAACTGTGGCGCATGAATTTAAGACGCCGTTGGTGACAATTGGCAGTCATGCCCGGCGGGCGCTTCGCGATGCTGAAACACCAAAATTCAAGAAAAGAGACCTGGAGATAATCTCATCCGAGATCGAACGGCTGGAGGCGATAACATCGGAACTGCTTGAATATACCAGGCCGTCCAAGTTTGACCTTGAATCACATGGCATGAACCAATTAGTTAAGGACTCATTGGATTTTTTGCGCCACAAGCTGAATGCCTCGGGGATTAAGCTTAAAACAAAGTATGCGGAGATTGATCCACAGATCATGGTCGATGAGAAGAGGTTCAGACAGGTGATGCTAAATATTATCGACAATGCCCTGGATGCCATGGGACCCGAGAAAACACTTCGAGTGGAAACGCGGATAACGGAGGAGCGCGGGATTGTGGAGATCATAGATTCCGGGCGGGGAATTCCCAAAGAAATCTGCGATAAGGTTTTTACATTGTTTTTCACAACCAAATCGCAAGGCTCGGGATTAGGGTTATCGATTGCCAAGAAGATTGTCGAGGATCAAGGGGGGTATATTGAATTTGAATCTACAGAAGGAAGCGGAACAAGATTTTCGGTAAATTTTCCGGCGACAAATTTGGGCATGAGCAAAAACCAGTCTTTGACAGTACAAAATACCGAGGAATAATTAGTATCGCTAATACAAAGTTGACGAGACGGGAAAATTAAGGGGGATATAAATGATACCGATTTTAATCGTGGAAGACGAGAAGTATTTGCTCGATCTTTATTCTGAGGAATTCACAGATGCAGGATTTGCAGTTAATTCTATATCCACCGGCAAGGCCGCGATAGATTGGGTAAGAAAAGAGCGGCCGCGAGTTGTGGTGCTTGATATAAAGCTTGGCGACATGGAAGGTTTGCGGGTGTTGGAAGAAATCAAGGAAATCGACAAGTCAATTCCGGTTATTCTCAACTCAGCTTATGCGGTTTATAAGTCTGATTTCGCGAGCTGGATGGCCGACGATTATGTAGTAAAATCGTCCAATATTAGCGAACTGATATCCAAAGTAAAAAAGTATGCAGACGAGCAGGCTTAAATAGAGGAATTTAAAACAGGGTATAGCAGAATTAGAATTCCGATTGATAAGGTGAGTTGAGCTTATTTCACAGGGTTTATCGCAAAATGGTAAACTTGCAGGTAGATCGTAATTTCCCAGCCGATAGGCGACCAAAATAGACTCCACTTGATACTGCTTTAAATGCAGTATCCCGTCCATTCCAAATCATTTTATATGAGCCGGGCAGTTGAGGTTCATTAATAAGAACAGTTAATCGCTGGCCCATAATATTATATATCTCCAAAGTGACCAGCTCGGGTTCGGGAAGTGTATATGAGATAATGGTCTCCGAATTAAAGGGATTGGGGTAGTTAGTAAATGTCAGGAAATCATTAGGCGCAGATAGGCCGTCATCGTTAACCGATTCCCGGCGCACCGAACTTCCACCTGAAATAAGTAGAATCTTTCCGCCCACGCCATTTCGCATCTGCTGGCCGGCGAGAATATCGGGAATGCTGTCACCGTTGACATCACCGATCGACTGGACGATCAGTATTTTAGAATCGGTAGGTGTGGACCACAATGTGTGACCGTTAGCCCCGTTTTGCAAAATGACACTGCCATTAAATGAACCGGAGATGATTTCTGGAATGCTGTCGCCGTTGATATCTTCGGAGGGATAAACGGTCCAGATATCATCGCTGGCATCGTTTCTCCATAATTCCTGACCTGTGGCGCCGGAAAGGGCCAGAGTATAGTGTCCCCATGAGCCGACCACGACATCATCCAAACCATCCCCGTTTAAATCGTGGCAGACAAGCGCCCGCATGATAGGTTGCCCGACCGGAGCGCTCCAGATTACTCTGGCATAAGTGCTATCAACATGCCCTGAAATAGCCATGACGCGGTCACCAACATTCCAAGTTCCAATAATAATATCGTTGTAACCGTCACCATTGAGATCATTAATTCGAGCAACCGAATAAACCGGGGCACCGGGCGAATATGCCCATTTGATTATTCCGGTATCCGCTAAGGCCCCCGAGATACAAATAACTCGGTCGTCATTATCCGCGGCCCCTAATATCGCGTCGGATATATTATCGCCTGTGATATCATCGAGACGGCAAACCGAAAACACCGCATCTTCGACTGCCCTCCTCCAAAGCTTGACACCGTTGGCGCCATTAAGACAGATACCCATATTGGCATCAGAACCCATACCGGCCAGGATTTCGGGGCGGCTATCATTATTAAGATCACCCATAGAGGCCAGGCTGTAAATCCAGCCGCTTGGAATATGAGCGTAAGTGTTGTAGGACCAGATCGTTTGACCGGTGCGTCCCTCGATTCCAAAGATGGTCCGAGAATCCCATCCGGTACCAAAAACCAAATCAGGAGAACCATTTAGATTCAGATCGCCGGGAGCCAACAGGCATCCATCGCCGTATCCCCCAGCATAAGAGTGTCCCAGCGGGCGGGCTGACCAGATCAGTTGTCCTCCCCCCTGCCCTGAGCCTGAGAGGCACAGGAGATGATTACCGGTTGATCCCCACTCATAAGATTCAGCGGCAACATCGGGAAAGCCATCGTTATTGACATCACCCAGAGTAACAACGGAGGCAATATCATAATTAGCCTGATAACTCCAGATGATCTCCCCCGGCGCGAAGGCCCGACTTCCTGCGGCATTGACAAAAATCGTATCTCGGGAGTTAACAGTATCATTTGAACAAATAAGTAAAAAGTCGTTGTACGGGAAGGCATCGAGGGGACGAAACGAGATTGAATAGGTATGTCGCGCGCCTCCTGAGAGGGTATCGGGAAGGGTTGGGGAAAGAAGCGAGAAAACAGGGTCGGGAAGATTCAGGTTACTAATTACCAGCACGGAATCGCCGGTGTTGGAGATATCAAAATTCCGGGAGTGACCGCCACCGGCCGAGACCGTTCCAAAGTAAAGGGTATCGACACTAACGCTTATGATTGGCCGCGCCAGGGTAGTTGCAGCCCAGAGAAGGAGACAAAGTATAATTTTTATCAGCTTATTTCTCTCCATTCCTTAAAAACCAACCTTATCGGGCAGGTTGAATTCCGAAAAGTCATGCCTGCTCTCGCCCCGGCCAAAAAGCTACTTAAGTAAGATCATCTTTTCAGTAAAGGACTTCTCCCCTACGATCAAACGGTAGAAATAGATACCGCTCTTAACTTCATGCCCGTTTCGATCCCGACCGTTCCAAACAATTCTCTCTTGTCCGGCAAGCCCGGCAAACTCCTGAATGCGCCGTCCACCGATATCGAAGATTTGTAGCTGCCCTATTTTTCCCGCAGGAACATTGAGCGCTATCATGGTTTGGATATTGAACGGGTTGGGGTAGTTTTGTCCAAGGCTGATATTCCGGGGCAGGGTTTTATCGTCGCCGATAGCATCGGGAAGGCGAAGCAAGTGGAATGAACTGACAGTTGAATAGTCACCCCACAAATAACTATTGCCGCCCTTTAATCTCCAATAAAAGAACGAATCGGTAGTGACCAAGCTGGGAGCAAGAGAGGTATCGGTTACTGTGGAATCAATATACACAATGTGTCCCAAACTTGAATCCGAATATAGCTCAAAGAGGTATTTTGTTGTAAAGCTCGACAGATGCCAGATAAAGCTTGGCAAAGAGTCGTTGATGGTAGTATCAGACGGCGGATATATTGCAATCGGGGTTCCCGGAGTTTCCGGATGAATTTCCATATAAAACCGGCTTACAGTCGAATATGCTCCCCATCCGCCTGTATTGCCCGCCCTAACTCTCCAATAGAAAGTTGAATCAGTGGGAACAAAGCCCGGCGTAATAGATGAATCTGTCAATGTCGAATCAATAAAGAGAAGACTGGTCAGGGCGGAATCGGAGTATATCTCAAAATCATATTTTGTGGCATAAACCGTTCGATGCCATCTAAACACCGGAAGCGAATCCAATATCAGAGTATCATTAGGCGGGTAATATGTAACCGGAGCCGGTGGTCTGGGATTGGTTTGCGGCAGCAGGTAATCAACCACAGTTGGCCCTCCTGCAGAATGTACGATAACATTGCTAACGGTCTTAGTCCGGTATCCGGTTTTCTTGAAAACCAGAGTGTAAGTACCTGGATTCAGCACTCGTCGATATCGTCCAAAATCCGGGCGCGATAAGCGGGCGTGGATGTCGGCATTTATTGCTTGTGACACCTGCACTTCGGCTTCGATCGGTTCTAATGTTAAAGAATCACGAATAATGCCTGTGATTCCGGGACCAAACACGCGGCTCATCAGAAAATACTGACCGGGCAAATGATGAGCGCAGATACTATCAACCAAGGCGGGGTTTTGAATTGTTGTATCTGATATTTCAACAGAAAATGAGACCGTGCCAAAATTGCCATAGAAATAGGTTTTGAAATCGCCCTTATCTACCAGGCCTCTTCTGGCCTCATAGCAGGAATCCCTGGCGTCCCGCAGGATGCGGCTGCAAAACTGATTACAGATGGTATGCATCAGGTCTTCGTCGGGAGACATACCATGGCCCTCAGGTCCATACCAATACCAATTATAATAGGCTTTTTCGGCCCGTCCGTAAGTTGGGGAATGATAATCAATAGCCACCATCGGCCGGTAACGCCAGGCGAAATCTCTCATAGCAATATTTTCGTTTTGGGTGAAAGCGGCGGTACCTTTGTACTGCAGCGATTCCGGAACGATGGCGTCAGGGGCGGTATCGAGAGACCAACCGAAATCATAATTGCGGTTGTTATCGACCCCATCATGGTAATTGAAAACGCCATTATGATCGTTGTCGTATTTATTCTTGCGCCAGTCAGTATCGCCATTCTCAACAACAATATGGCCCTCGGGATTTATAAAGGGGATGCAAAATATTTCCAGGTTGTTGGCATAAAATAATGTTGCTGAATCGTTGGCCGCATAGCGCGTTAGAAAAGTTTTAATAAACGAGATAACAACTTCGACACCCAGAACCTCATCGGCATGAACACCGCCGCAGAAGAAAACAGCAGGTTCGTCCTCATCGACGTCAGCGTTATCGGAAATCTTGAACCTAAGCATAGGAACGGAATCCCGAGAGGAATAGCCCATCGTATCGAGCCGGCAAATCGTCGGAAAAGTCGTTTCGAGGCTATCCAGTATCTGCACGGCCTGGCTATATCGAGTGTATCTTTCCGGAAGCTGCTGGGCATTCAGAGCTCCGGCCGCAACAAGCAAAACTAAAGCTGTTAAAAAATAGTTACGCAATCGCATTGCTCTTTCTCCTGTTGTCTAAAGATTGTCGGCGATATTAATCCAACTTATGCTCTCGCCGGCGAAAAGCTACTGCTGTAAATAGGCGAATAACGGGCCGCATTGTCAAGCGGTTATTGCCCAATCAACCGATGAAAAATCTCGGTTGTTATTTAAGCAGGGTCATTCTTCTGGAGAAAACCTTCTCCCCTATGGAAAGGCGGTAAAAGTAGATGCCTGAAGCGGAGTTGGCGGCGTTCCAGACCAGACTATGCGGTCCGGAAGAGAAATCGGCATTGGCCAGAGTCTCGGTCTTCTGACCCATGATATTGAAGATATCGAGAGTAACATGGTCTGCTTCCGGTAGATTGAAATTAATGATGGTAGCGGCGTTGAAAGGATTGGGATAGTTTTGAGAAATAGAGAACTCTCCCGGTTTGGCCGGTTCATCCGCGGCGGTTACATAAAGGGAGCCAGTGGTAAATTTGATTGCCCGACCGCTGATTATTTCAGCCGCTCCAGGCGCGTAAATACCGTTAAAGGAGTAGCCAATACCATCTCTCCTATCGGGCGAACAGATGCCGGCAGACATGGTATAGGGCAGTTGAGCGAGATAATATTGGAAGATGATTTCGTTATCGTCGGTGAGGGTCGGCCACACGTTCTCATCGAGAAAAATTATTTCGAAAGTTTGATTGCGATTATTATTAGCGTCGCCATCCAACGCATTTTTCCAGCCGATGATAAAATATCCGTTAACATCATCATAATGATAATAAACGCGAAGCGGAATCTGGGTGAAGTCATCCCAAAAAGGAGCGATCATGGCCTCTGCATTTTGTGGCCCCGGAATGGGACCGTTATAGAAATTGGCAAACCAGGTACGGCCCATGGCCACATAACCGTTATCGCATATTGTAAGGTTTTCGAAAGCCTGACCATAGTATCTTACGGGGAAAGGCAAAGCGATCGTAGCCACGTCATCGTCATCGAGAGTAACATAAGTCCAGGAAGTGCTGATATCGATCCAGTTGTAAGTTGGATGATAAGCATAGATCGAATCGGTATTATCGAAACAGTAGTAGCCGTAAGAATCGGGTCCAATCGGATCGCGGGCGGCGATCAAGCCAACAGTTTTGCTAAATGGGGCGCTAACTATCTGCGGCCCAAGGCCAGTGAAGGTAACATTGAAATTTAGCAGATGCCCGATATAAACGGAATTATCAATTGAAGCCAGGAAAGGATGGGTCCAGTTGCTCGCGGTATCACCGGGAAGAATATTGCCAAAAGTTACCACCGAATCAAAAAGTTGAATATGACTATCTCCGCAACGAAGGATCGCCTGGGGGCTGAGAAGCGGCTTTGACCCTATATTTCTGGCCCGGGCGATAAAGCCAAATGCCTCGCCCGGATCAATCCGGCCATTGTCGTCTTCGAATACGACTGCGACTGTATCAAATACTACTTGAGCAGCCAAAACCGGGAGCCTTAATATCCCCTGCCAATGGTGGCCGGAGCTATCGGCGATCTGGTACAGAAGCGGTATCGATGTACCGTTGGGAATATTGGGGCCAATATCAAATGTAAATGGCAATCCTGGCGAAGCAGATGCTCCGGGGGCAATTGCGGTATAGAGAGCCGAGTCGCGCAATATAGTGATTCCCGGCAGGTTGGTTGTCAGGCGAGCAACAACCCCGTAGGCAGTATCGGTCAGACCATAATTTTGAAGCGTAATGCCGACTTCTATTCGCTCCGAGGGATTCAAGGTGCCATCGTTATCGCCGCGCGATTCGCCAAGAGAATCATCACTGATAATATATGAGAGATAACCAACAGTCAATGGGGTTTCATAACAAACGATACTATCCTCAACAGGTATATAACCGCGGCAGGTAGCGGTAAAGCGCATTTGACCAGATGAGTAAGAAGATATTGGGAATTGATAACTGCCATCGGCGCCGGTAAACCCGGTAGCGAAAACCTCGTTTTGCTTCCAGAGGCAAACCACCGCTCCGGCCAGAGGCGCGCCAAGCTCATCCTGAACCAGGACATCAAACCTATTTTGACCGAGGGGTAAGGAATCGGGGCAGGTTACGGTCATGGCTTTGGGGACGGCAGTCCAGCAGTTGATCTCAGGATCACCGAGGATATTATAGCTGTTAAAATATAATTCCACCTCGCCCTCGGGATCGCGATCTTCGGGGAATGCGTTATAGAGAGTCATTTTGCCCATTAGCTCGGCTTGGGCTAAGGTAGCAACTCTATCCATAAAAAGACCCCAGTAGATGCCAACATCGATAGCGTTGGTCCAGCGCGTGTGAGCGTAGTGATTGCTGTTTCCAACAAAACCAGCTCCACCTTTTCCGGCAGCGCGGATCCAGGTTTCACCGAAACAAACATCGATTGCATCGTTAAAATCACCGGTGGCGCAGACTACGGAAGTCATGATCGGAAACATCTGGGTGGTGGTTAGCTGCATAATATTTCCGGAGGTATAGTTGGGTGGTGTCCAGCCATCGGGAGTGCCATAACCGCGGTAATTTACATAGCTAACGCCGTTATTGATAGAGGCATTAATCTGGGCCGGTGTTACACCCCCGGAGTATGAGGCAAAAAAGGTATCGACGCGGGTATAGCCATGCTCAAACATCATTTCTCGACACCATAATTTGGTCAGGCGCGGACTAAGGAAAGAGTAACCGTCACTGCCGGCGACAACAGTGGCTTTCAGATACCAATCGGTATTGGTCATATAAGGGGTTCTCTCGTACTGGAAGAGTTTATTAGTATAGGCTGTTAAATCCGCAGCGTAATCGATGGAGATTCGTCCGATCAGGATATCGGGGAAATAATCATCTCCGAATAAAAAGGTATAAAAATTATCCGATTCGATATTTCCATAGCTGAGCGGAGAGTCATATTCCCTGGTGGCAATACCGTTACCACTGGGCATAACAACATCACCGATGATAGCGATATAATCGGGCTTGATTTCGGAGCGATTGTAGCGACTCAAGATAGAATCTCGAATTGCCAGATAATTGTTTGTTCCGAGTTGAGTTTTGGAGATGGTGACGACATCAAACCCCTTGGCCTTCTTCCAATCGGCAATCGCCTGGATATTGGAACGGAAAGTATCGGGATAGATAATCCAGTAAGCGCCGCGAGTTACTCTGATAGGATCGAAAACCAGCGGATTATCCAGGATGGAGTGATAAATAGGAAGAAAAGCCTCGGAGATCTGATCACCGTTTTGGGTTAGCTGCGAACCGCTGTGATCGATTTCGATCTCAAGGCGGCGGCAGACACGAAGCTGATGATTCTGGGGATCATATTGAACGGGAGAAATGGTTAAGGCGTAAAGCCGGAGATCGCGCATAACGCCTGCTACCTCACCGCGCACCAGCTCCGGTTGGCCTACTGACGCTCCACGACCGGAGGATGACGTTAACCCCTCTAAATCTTCAGCGTTAGCCGGGGCCAGGGTGATATTATAAAGAACGGAATATTCGGAGTTTATTATACGGAAGGTGGGATCGGAATCGAAAGGGATGGCAATCAAACGGGTAATGGTTGGCAGAACAGCAGACTCGGGCCCTAAATAAGCTCCACGCGCTTGGCCAAAAGTCTCGGGAAGGGACAGTTGTATCCCGGCGTCGGTAGCTTCATAATCGAGCTGGGCGATATCAAGGTTGATTATTGTGCGGCCTGTTAGTTGTACCGTGGCAATGGCCTGCGACGTGCCAGTTGATAGCTCATAAGAGCCCTGCTGGGCTGCCAGCACGATTGAAGGGAAAATAAAGGTGAGGATCAGCCTATGCATACAAACCTCCGAAAGGTTTAAAGAATCGAAGAGCCGCTATTTCGCTAAAAAGCTCAAACGATTAACAGAATTGCGTCCCGTTACGTTCCCAAGAGTCGACCCAGTAGCGGGTCCGCATTTACTATAATATATAAGGTCCCCGCCGATTAAGGGGTATATTTTTTCATTTCAACAGCCGGGCTGATTTCGTCAAAAATAGAGCTTGCTGAAGGCTTAGTTTGAGACTTAGGACAGGCTCCCCCAGCATTAACTAACTAATTGATATTAATTCGTTATAAATCCGGGTTTTGCGCAACATCGGCGCAAAGCTTTCCGTAAAGAAAATTACGATAGCGGTATGCAGCCAGGAGATCGAAAAAGGCAATGATTTGCCGGAGAGGTTAATGTGAAGCAGATAATAGACCTTAAAACCCACTCGATCGTCGCAGTAGCCTGTTTTGTTGTATCGCTGATAGCGATATCAAGCGCTACCGAATTTGTCCCTGTTTTCCATCCATCAATCTCAATTCAAAGAATTCACGGTACTATTCAAATTGATGGTAATCTCGATGATTCCGGATGGAATGGGGCGGCGAAAGCGTCTAATTTTGTCGAACGCTATCCCGGCAAAAATGTCGAACCCTCCGTCACCACCGAGGCCTTTATCACCTATGATAATAATAATCTTTATGTGGCCTTTGTCTGCTATGACGACCCGTCGAAAATTCGAGCCACGATGTGCCAGAGGGATCAATTCGATGGAAATGATGATGTCTGCTTATTACTGGATACATACTGCAACGCCTCCTGGGCTTATGAGTTTTTTGTAAATCCTTATGGAATTCAGATGGACCGTATATGGTCCAATATCACCGGCGAGGATATCGGGTTTGATTTAATCTGGCAGTCGGCGGCAAAAATAACCGACCTTGGGTACCAAGTCGAGATGGCAATTCCGTTTGCCAGCCTGCGTTTTCCCCAGAGCAACAGTCAAACATGGAAAGTAGATTTTTGGCGCAATCACCCTCGGGAATTCGTCAAACAATACTCATGGGCGGCATATAATCAGGATGATCAATGCTGGGTCTGCCAATGGGGAACAGCCGATGGCATAAATGGAGTAAAACCCGGCCGAGGATTTGAAATCCTGCCGAGTGTAATTGCCAATCAAACGGGAAATATAGGCGAACCGGCAAATATGAGCTCTCCGTTTTTAAACGGCCATACCAAAACCGCGTTTTCGTTGGGCGGAAAGTACTCGGTGTCATCGAATATAACGATGGAGGGAACGTATAACCCCGATTTCAGTCAGATTGAAACGGATGCGGCCCAGATCGATGTGAACTCAACGATCGCATTGCGATATCCGGAACGTCGGCCGTTTTTCCAGGAAGGAAGCGACATTTTCCAAACGCCGTTTAATTCGTTTTACTCAAGAACAATCAATGACCCTCAATATGCGGCCAAGCTTACCGGTAGAAGCGGGAGATACAATTTCGGATTCCTTTCGGCATACGATGAGAATACTCCATATATAATTCCGCTTAGAGAAAGAAGCATCCTGGTTAACACCCAAAAAAGCACTGTCAATGTGGCACGGGCGTCAAAAACATTTGGCCGTAATAATTTCCTCGGCCTGATATTGACCGATAGGAGATTAGACAATGGTGGATATGGGACTATCTTAGCCGCGGACGGGGTCCTCAGGCTTTCAGAAAAGTACAGTATTGTAACTCAGTATATTATCAGCCTGACCAAAGAACCAAGCGACACGGTTCTTAACGGACGTGAGGGTTTGAATGGGCAGTATTTCGATAATACAAATCATACAGTGGCTCTCGACGGGGAGTCGTATCCGGGGCAGGCATTGGTTAGTCAGCTTCGACGAGAAACGCGCAATTGGAGCTTTACGCTAAATTACGATCACACCTCGCCAACTTATCGTACTGAAACGGGTTACGACCCCTGGAACGATTACAAGAACCTGAATTTTTATACGGAATTCGATATGTATCCATCAAATAGCATTTTTGGCCGAATTTCGCCTCAACTATTTACCGAAAATCGCTGGGATTGGGATGGTACAAGAAAATGGTCCTTTAACGGCGGGCAAATCGAAAATAATTTTACGTTTGCTCAAGCTTACGCCAATGTTTCCTGGCGTTATGGTCTGGAAAAAGACTGGGGCGTAGAATTCCGCGATTTATGGTATACTGAGTTTCATACGGGAGCCCAATTTAACAGCCAGATCGGCTGGAGCGTTGATCTCGGTTACGGTCATACCGTTGCCAGGTGGGTCTTGAAAAAGGGAAATGAAACCTACCTGGGAACAGCACTGGCTATTAAGCCGATAGATAGACTGACAATTGAACCATCTCTGGAGTATTCCCGCAGTAAAGAGGTCCATACCGAAATGGAGCTTTACAAACAGGCGATTGCCCGGACGCGAGTGCGGCTGCAGGTCAATCGTCAGCTTTCGATGCGCCTGGTGGGAGAGTATATCGATCAATCCGATCCATTCAATGGCAGAATGAAGAGCTGGGAATTTGATCCATTGGTGACCTATAGAATCAGTTCATTTTCGGTTTTCTATGCCGGGTCAACCCATAATATGGCCAAGCTTCCGGACAATACCGGAACCAGGGAAGGCTGGCGGCAAACCTCTCGGCAGTTATTCATGAAGCTGCAATATTTGTTTAGAGTGTAATTGAAATAAAAAAAATAATCCTGTGAAATATAAGGCGGCAGATGAGGACATCTGCCGCCCAAGTAAACGAACTGAATTATTAGAGAACACAGGTCGTTGATTTATAAGCAGGGTGCTTCGGGAATCGCAGTTCCCGAAGCACCGAAAACCATCTTTTGTCACAGTCTCAGGATGTCTGCCGCCCAAGTAATATTAAAATACATCAATACCACGAGGGGATTGACGTGCTTGCGTATCCTCATACAAGAGATGTTTTATGATGGGGGATTGCTTCGCTTCGTCCCTAAAAAGGGACTTCGCTCGCAATGACAGTATAACACAAGGCCCCGTTTTTCGAACATCTGCCGCCTAGAAATATCCTGATGTCGGGTTTCTCGTCCAAGGGACTCGGAACTCGACCTACAAGTCTATATTTTTTATTCGTCAAAGAGAAAGGGCGGTCGGTTGACCGCCCTTTACTATAGGAGAATTAGAACGATATGAGTTTTAGATTACCACTCAACTATTTTGACATCTCGATTGGAATAGTTCCGGGGGCTGGAATCGGTTTAGCAAGCGGTTCCAATCCCACGATAGGCGGGCACGATGCGCACGGAATGGGGG
>DOTU01000045.1 GCA_003520965.1 Candidatus Zixiibacteriota bacterium | reverse complement strand
TCGCCCGGTGTTAGGACTGTGTTTTGTCCTGCGGTTAGCAGTTGCGTAGCCATAATAATAATCAACAAAATGGCATAAATTGCGCGTTTCACGAAGCCTCCTGGTGGAAGATTATTTTTTTCAAATCAGCGGGTCCCTATCGAAGACAAATAAGCTGGACTCTACATTATAATTTGCTCGAATTCCTCGATAAGTCAAGCCCTAATTAATAACCGATTTCCAAAGTCTAACAATCCGGGCAGGTAACGATTTTAGCATTACCAGAAATATGTCCCTCCCGATTAAATTGTAATTCTCCTAAATCTCTTTTACAGCTTGATTTATCGGCATTATTTTGGTATTTCATCAATCATGAAATTAGGGTATGTTGCACTTTGTTTTAGGGGAGTTTAAGGCTAATAACAGAGGATATGGATTCGTTAGCGCTACATAAAAAGGCTCTGGTAGTCGATCTGCACAGCGATACTGTTTTGCGGATGAAGGAGAGGTTTGATTTCGGACGGCGCGACACCGCAGGCAGCATGGATATTCCCCGTCTCAGAGAAGGCGGAATCGACTTGCAGGTATTTGCCTGCTGGATACCCGCTAAGACCCCCAGGGAGAATTGTCGGGTCCGGGCTGACGAAATGATCGATTCTCTCGAAAACCAAGTTAAACTTCATAACAACGACATTGCTGTTTGCAGAAGCGCCACGGAGGCCCGCGAGATCATCTCGAGCGGACGTATAGCGGCTTTTATCGGTATAGAAAACGGTGTTGCCATCGCCGGCGATCTGGCTAATCTCGATCACTTCTATGCGCGCGGCGTTCGTTATATGACACTTATTCATACATCATCCAGCGAGTGGTGTATCTCCTCAGCCGATACCACCCCCAAGTTTGAGGGCCTGACCGATTTCGGACTCGACGTGGTGCGCCGCATGAACAAGCTGGGAATGATTATTGATGTCTCTCACGCCTCAGTTAAAGTGGTTGAGGAAGTACTTAAGATAACCACAAGCCCAATCATCGCCTCACACTCTTGCGTCTATGCCCTCTGCGCGCATGATCGTAATCTCACCGATGAGCAGATAAAAGCCATAGCCAAAAACGGCGGAGTGATCGGCATAAATTTCTTCGGAGGCTACTTGTCGGAGCGCTGGGCTGCGGTTGTAGATCCCATTACAGATGCAAATCGAGCCAGAATAGATTCAATTAATGCTATCGTTAAGGGAGATTTTGTCAAAGAGCGAGAGGCATTTGCCTGGCTGTTTGCGGAGTTCGATAAGGCGCTTGAAAAGGAAGATATCAACGTTGCCACTGTTGTTGATCATATCGATTATATAGTGAAACTTGTGGGGCCCGATTATATCGGCCTGGGATCCGATTTTGATGGCGTTTATAGCCTTCCCAACGGCCTTAAGGACTGTTCTATGATGCCTAATATTACCAAAGAGTTGGTCAAACGAGGCTACTCCGAAACCGATATCGAACAGATTCTGGGCGGTAATTTCATGCGGGTTTTTCAGGCGGTCTGCGGATAAATAAATTATTGGCCGATATACAACTTATAATATCTAATTGAGGTAATATACATTAATGGAGTCCATTGTTAAAGAGAAACTTTATAGCGACTTAGCCTGGATTTGGCCGGTTATGAGCCCACCGGAGGATTATATCGATGAGGTTAATTTCTTCTTTAAGCTCATCGACAAATATGCTAAGCAGCAAACCATAACCGTTCTCAACCTGGGGTGCGGCGGCGGCCATATCGATAAAACCTTGAAAACCCGCTTTGATATCACTGGCGTAGATAAAAGCGAAGCTATGATGGAATTGGCCCGCAGACTCAATCCCGAGGCAACCTATATTCCGGGCGATATGCGCAACGTGCGGTTAGGCAAGCTATTCGATATCGTACTGGTTCACGACGCCATAAGCTATATGCTGACCGAAGAAGACCTTCAAGCAGTTTTCGAAACCGCATACGCGCATCTCAAACCCGGCGGCCTTTTCCTGACTGTAGTTGAAGAAACACCGGAGACATTTAAGCAGAATAAGGTGGTACATTATACTCACTCACAAAACGGACTGGAGATTACCTCGGTTGAATATTTTCATGATCTAGATACCACCAACACAACATATAGGATTGTATTTGTTTATTATATAAAACAAAACAATAATCTCCGGGTCGAGGTTGATAATCATACCTGTGGGATATTTCCGCTCAACACCTGGTACCGAACTCTGAAAGCCGCCGATTTTGAAGATATTCAAAGGGAATATTTTCACGCTGTTTTACCGTACGACTGCGACTTTAATGTTTTGGTAGCGAAAAAGCCTGAAAAATAAAGCGAAGGGATGGCGATTATGTCGGATGATTTAATTCTTACCCCCTACAAGCTTGCGGATATAAAGCAGATTACTCACAACACGAAACAGTTCAGATTTCTCATTCCCTCCGGTGTAACATTCAAGCTTATAGCGGGTGATTTTATAAAGGTTTATCCCAATCCGGCCGATCCGCTGGAATACCGCACCTATACTCCCACAACAACGCCGGAGACACGGGATCATTTTGAGCTGATCATCAAACGGTATCCCGATGGGCAGGTATCGCGTTTCATGCATGATCGCAAGATTGGGGATGATGTCTATATCAGCGGCCCGGATGCCGGCGGGCATTTTGTAGAGGGTATGGCCACGAAAGTTGGCATGGTGGCCGGAGGAACCGGGATTACCCCCATGATTTCGATCATTAGAACCATACTAAGCCAGGGAATAAAGGCGGATGTATCGCTGGTTTTTTCCAATAAAAGCATCGAAGATATCATCCTGAAAGATGAATTTGATTCGTGCGAATCGAAGTATCCGAACTTTAAAAGATATTATCTAATCGATCAGCCACAGCCAGGATGGACAATGGGAATCGGACGCATAAATGACGAGATTATGAAAGAGCACCTGCCTGCGCCATCGGAGCAAACAGTAATCTT
>DOTU01000276.1:5526-8422 GCA_003520965.1 Candidatus Zixiibacteriota bacterium | reverse complement strand
TGGCGAGCAACTCGCTCAAAGACCTCGGGCTTTCGTTGGCGACGGCATCAATACTTGTTAAAAAAGGATTGGCCGAATATTTCTATCGGCCCAAAAAGATTGGTGAGATTGGGAGCCTGAAATCGCTTCCAATCGAAAATGATTTTGAGCTTACACTCTGGCAGCAGTCGGTTTTAAGACGGGTGGAAGAAGCGATTAATGTGAATTCCTACAGGGGTTTTCTGCTTTATGGGGTTACTTCCTCCGGTAAAACGCAGGTTTATCTTGAGGCTGCCCGATACGCTCTCGCGGCTGGGAAATCGGTTTTAGTTTTAGTGCCGGAAATTTCGCTGACGCCTCAGATCATCGCCCGATTCGAGCGATTTTTGGGAGTTACGCCGCTGGTCTGGCATTCGCATTTATCTCCCACCGAGAGGCTGACAATATTCCGAGAGGCCAAATCCGGCGAAGGGAAAATTCTGATCGGGACTCGTTCAGCGATTTTCAGTCCGCTTGGGGATCTTGGACTTATTGTTGTCGATGAGGAACAGGATCATTCGTATAAGCAGGATGATCCGGCTCCTCGCTATAACGCCAGAGACCTGGCCCGAGAGCGGGGAAAGATCGCCGGTGCCACCGTACTATTTGGCAGCGCTACGCCCTCTGTTGAAACATATTTTCTTTCTAAAACAGGAGAGCTAGAGTTTTTAACGCTTCCTCAAAGGGTAGCCGGTATTGGCTCCCCAAAAATTGAGCTTATCTCAACTTCCTTCAAACCAGAGCCCAGTCCCAATGAGCCGCCGATTTTTCCTCGGGGTTTCCGCCCAATCTCGGAGAAACTGTATGAGGAAATCACCATAAAGCTTAAAAAACATGAGCAAGTGATAATTCTCTTAAATCGGCGCGGTTATTCCTCGGCAGTTGTTTGTTTTGAATGCGGCTGGGTGGGCAAATGCCCGGATTGCGAAATCGGCTGGACCTATCATAAGGTTGGGGACCGAATGATCTGCCACTACTGCGGACGAGAACAGCGGGGGCCGGTTAATTGCACAAGGTGCGGCTCAAATCATCTGAGTTTCCGAAGCGCCGGCACCCAGCGTTTAGAAGAAACGCTCCTGAAAATTCTTCCCAAATCCAAAGTTATTCGACTCGATACTGATGTGGCCAGCGGCAAATGGAAGACCCGAGATATTCTTGACGATTTCGGAGATGGGAAATACCAGATTCTCCTGGGCACACAGATGGTGGCTAAAGGGCATCATTTTCCCAAAGTAACTATGGTGGGAGTAATAAGCTCCGATATTGGCCTGTCGCTTCCCGATTTCCGGGCATCCGAACGGGTGCTTCAGCTTCTGACACAAGCGGCGGGTCGGGCTGGCCGATCCTCGAAAAAGGGTGATCCAGGGCTGGTTATGATCCAAACCTTTTCGCCCGATAACCAGATTTATAACTACTTGAAATCGAATAATTTTTTAGGTTTTCTCGATGATGAACTAATAGTTAGGCATAGTTTAGGTTATCCGCCGTATAAGAGATTAGCCCTTATTGTGATTTCATCAACAGATCCGGTCAGGGCACAGGAGGGAGCCAATGATATCAAGGCTGAGCTGGGAGAGGGGAAAGACGATATCGAGCTGTTGGGGCCGGTTGAATCGCCGATTTATAAACGAGGTAAACTCTTCAGGTATCAACTTTTACTTAAATTCCCGGTATCTCTTGAACCGCCGGAACTTCTGGGAGGCGTAAACGATTTTATGAAAAGGTCGAAAGGACTATATGTTAGGATTGATGTCGATCCTGTGTCTTTCATGTAGTGGAGAGATAGCTTGACTTGAATGCCTGCGATTGTTAGATTCAAAATTTACATTTATCTCACCGGATAAGGATGGATATGGTTACAGTTGACGATGTCAAGAAGAATAAAACCGTTCAAAAATTGGTGGAAAAAGCCGACCAGGTTCTGGGAGTTATCGGATATACCGAGCATGGACAGAGGCACTGCTCGCTGGCCGCCAACATTGCCTACAACATTTTAATCAGGTTAGGTAAGGGCGAAAAACGAGCCCAGCTGGCTGCTATCGCAGGATATATGCACGATATCGGCAACCTGATTAATCGCGATTTTCACGCGCAGACGGCATCAGTCATGGCTTTCTCGGTTTTGCAGGAAATGGGGATGGAGATGACCGATATTCTGGAGGTTATTGCCGCTATCGGTAATCACGATGAGCGCGATGGTTCTCCGGTATCGGATATCGGTGCCGCGGTGATTTTGGCGGATAAATCGGACGTGCATCGCTCGCGCGTACGCAATATGGAAATGATCAAAACCGATATTCATGACCGAGTCAACTACGCCGCCAAATCATCATTTCTAAGAATTGATGAGGTTAATAAAAAAGCCTCTCTGGAAATCATCATCGATACCTCTATTTCACAAGTGATGGAATATTTTGAAATTTTTCTTTCAAGAATGGTTGTTTGCAGAAGAGCCGCGCAGTTTTTAGGACTTCAGTTCGAACTCGAAATTAACGGATATAAATTATTATAAAATGGAAAATAAGAAAAGCAGATACAGCGAATCGGGAGTCGATATCTCCCAAAGCGACGATGCCAAAGCGCGCCTGGCCGATATCGTACGCGGAACATTCACTCCCAATGTGATCGGAGATTTCGGCGGCTTTGGTTCAGCCTTTTCGATGAAAGGATTGGGGACGGAAAATGCCCTGGTCTCATCCGCCGATGGGGTTGGCACCAAGCTTAAGGTCGCTTTCATGGCCAATCTCCACGATACGGTTGGGCATGATCTGGTAAATCACCTGACCAATGATATTTTATGTATGGGGGCCAGGCCCCTTTTTTTCATGGATTATATCGGCCTCGGTAAAATGGATGGTCTTAAGGTAACCGAGATTGT
>DOTU01000276.1:4987-5205 GCA_003520965.1 Candidatus Zixiibacteriota bacterium | reverse complement strand
GTTTCTACGCCAATGGCGAATATGATTTGGCCGGCTTTATGGTTGGGGTTACCAAAAAGGAAATGATTCCCGATAAAGCGAAGCTAAAGCCAGGGGATTTTCTGATCGGTTTTTCTTCCAGCGGGCTCCATACCAATGGTTACTCACTAGCCAGGAAGGCATTCTTTGAGATTGGGAAAATGTCTCTCGATCAAATTCTACCTGAAACCGGAAAACCA
>DOTU01000276.1:4510-4665 GCA_003520965.1 Candidatus Zixiibacteriota bacterium | reverse complement strand
GAGAGCGGCATCTTCAAGGCGGCGGCACATATTACGGGTGGCGGATTTGAAGGAAATATCTCGCGCATACTGCCACCTAATCTCGACGCTGTGATCGATACCCATCTATGGAATCCGCCGGGAGTCTTTCGAGCCATTCAGAGATTGGCCGATGT
>DOTU01000276.1:0-4162 GCA_003520965.1 Candidatus Zixiibacteriota bacterium | reverse complement strand
AAAAAGACAATGGTAGTTCCTGAGTGTGAGGTTGTACCGGTGGGGGCGTTAATTCCCGGCTGCGGTAAAGTTATGCTTAAATTATGAAAATCCCTCGTCCTGTAGCTTTTATTATAATGGATGGCTTCGGTCTTAACCCCGATACAAGGGGCAACGCCGTTGCCGCTGCGAGCAAACCAAATTTCGATCGCCTTTGGGCGCGCTATCCGCATACCACTCTGGGATCATCAGGCCTCTCGGTCGGTCTTCCTGAAGGGCAAATGGGCAACTCAGAGGTTGGGCATTTAAATTTCGGCGCTGGAAGAGTGGTTTATCAAGAGGTAACCAGGATCGACAAAGAGATCAAAGAGGGAAACTTCTATAAAAATCAAACTTTCATAGATCAGATACTTGCCATAAAGTCACGCGGCGGGAAACTTCACCTGATGGGTTTGGCATCCGATGGTCTGGTGCATTCCTCACTTGAGCATCTCTACGCCCTACTCAAACTCTCGCGTGATCTTGGTATGTCCGATGTTATTATCCATGCTTTTCTCGATGGCCGCGATACATCGCCGACGGCCGGGGTTGGTTATCTGCAGGATATTATTTCTAAAACCAAAGAAATCGGCGTAGGGCGGCTCGGTACGGTGGTTGGACGATATTATGCCATGGACCGTGATAAACGCTGGGAGCGAATTCAAAAAGCATACGATCTGTTGGTGTTTGGAAAAGGGGAACAAACCGACGATCCGATTTGGGCGGTTAAGGACTCCTATTCTTACGAGATTACCGATGAGTTTATGGAGCCGATTTCCGTTGAGGGATTTAACCATCTTATAGAAGCCGGCGATGGCGCTATCTTCTTCAATTTTCGGGCCGATCGCGGCCGTCAACTGAGTTACACTCTGACCGACCCGAATTTTACCGGTTTCAATAGAAACGGTGGTCCGCTCATTTCTCTGGTAACTATGACACAATATGATATAAATCTAATGGCCAGAGTTGCATTCGGACAACAGATTTTAAATGAGATTTTCGGCGAGGTTATAAGCGCTCATGATCTTCGCCAGCTTCGTACCTCAGAAACCGAAAAATACCCGCATGTGACATTCTTTTTCAATGGTGGCGTAGAAAAGCCTTTCGAAGGAGAAGATAGGGTTCTTATCCACTCTCCCAAGGTGGCCACTTATGATCTCAAGCCTGAGATGTCAGCTTACGAGCTTACCGAGTCAACTTTAAAGAAAATAGAAGAAGGCATCTACGATGTGATTATCATGAACTACGCCAACTGCGATATGGTGGGGCATACTGGAGTTTTCGAGGCCGCCAGAAAAGCAGTTGAGGTGGTCGATGAATGCGTTGGGCGAATTGTTGCAGCAGTGCAAAAGGCCGGGGGAGTTTCACTTATCACCGCGGACCACGGTAATGCGGAAAAGATGCTTGATGATAATGGCGGGCCGTTTACAGCCCACACGACTTTTCCCGTTCCCTTTATCTTAGCCGACGATAATTTCAAAGGGAAGCTTCGCGAGGGTGGAATCCTGGCCGATATGGCGCCGACAATGCTTCAATACCTTAGGATTGAGCAGCCAGCGGCCATGACCGGCAAGAGCCTGCTCTTAACAATCTGAGAAAATCCATTTTTACTTTCTATCTACTTGTGCTATATTAAATATAGATGAAGGAAATTAGACCGTATTTAGTAGTTTTTTCGGCTGTTCTCTCTTTTTTCTCATTTCCCCCATTCCCTTTCGGGCCGCTGATGCTTATCTCTTTGGTGCCGCTCATTTTGGCAGTTGAGGATATCCCGCCTTATCGCGCTTTTAAGTTCGGATTTCTTTGGGGAATGGTTTTCCATCTGGGCTTGCTATATTACATCGGCTGGGTAACTGTACCCGGTATGATCGCCACAGTTTTAATTTTGGCTCTTTTACCGGCTACGACCCTTTGGATTTATAATAAGCTTATCTCCAAAAACAAAAGCCTGGCGGTGCTTTTCATCCCCGCTTATTTCCTGATGTGGAATTGGCTATTAACCAAATCGGATCTCAATTACCCCTGGATCGATTTTGGATATGCATTAGGCTATTACCCAACTCTAATCCAGGCTGCCGAGATCGGGGGCGTATATCTTATTACGCTCTTGGTCTTTGTTATTAATCTTCTCGTTTATGTTTCGGTTTCCGATAAATTTGAATACTCTGAGAAGGGAAGAGCCAATCTTCGTTATCTGGCAGTGGCTTTTGTCCTTGCATTTTTTATTTATGGTCTGATCCGAGTTCCACAACTTCACGATCCTCCGAGAAATGACGAGATCACAGTTGGGTTGATCCAGGGCAACGTTACTAAAGATTTAAAATGGGAGCCGGGGAATCTAAGTTACAGCTTCGACCGCTATTTTGATATTTCGCGCCAGGCTGTAAGAGATGGCGCCAAGCTTTTAATCTGGCCCGAAACCGCCATTCCCACTTATCTTGTTCAGGAACCGCCGAATATGGCCAGGATGCGGGCTTTTGTAGATTCTATTGGCGTACCTGTTTTGACAGGCATAGTTTATTACGAGACTGTAGCGATTCAGGATTACAACGTTTATAACTCAGCTATTTTGCTAACTCCTCACCAAGAGAAAACAACGATATATCACAAAATGCACCTGGTTCCTATGAGCGAGAAACTGCCCTTTTCCGAGCATTACCGGAAGCTGCGGCAAATCAGGCTGGGGCAGGCTGATTTTTCCAGCGGACAGGAGCAAACTATTTTCCGGACGGATAGTGTTAATTTTGCTACCCTTATCTGTTTCGAATCGGTTTTTCCGGGGTATACTCGTTCCTTTGCCAGGAAAGGCGCCGAAATGTTGGTTGTCATTACCAACGATATGTGGTTTGGAAGAACATCACTTTTTGAGCAACACGCCATGATGGCCGTTTTTAGGGCGATCGAAAACAGAATACCCGTGGTACGCGCTGCCAATACGGGTATTTCGCTGGCTGTTGATAAGCGTGGCAGGATTATCGCCAAATCTCCTATTTTCAAGGAAGATTATTTGATAGTCAAGGTCCGACCCGAAGCATCTCGGAGTGTGTATAATAGAATTGGCGATGTTATTCCTCAGGCAGCCACGGTGATTGCCATGATCTCAATGGTGATTGCCTTTTGGAGGCGCAAAGAATATATTGAGAGGCAGTATGCAGAATAAAATTCCCCTTTTGGCCTTTGCCGTTTTACTACCGCTGGTAGTCGCGCAGGCCGGCAATTGGAAAAGCTATACCAATACCGATGAGGTACGCCAGATTGTGCCTGATAGCAATCGGATATGGGCAGCAACTTCAGGTGGAGTGGTGGCTTATAACTATTCTACAGGCGAAATAACAAAGCTTACCAATATCGAGGGATTAAAAGGGATCAACTTTAATTGCGCGGAGCGTGATACTTCAGGCTCTCTCTGGTTTGGAACCTCAAATGGCTGGTTAACCAAAATCACGCCATTGGGAGTTATCGAAAACCACGCCTTCCGGGATAGCTCAGGCCTGGCTGCCCGCGATATTGCTCTTTTTGATCTAAAAACCGATGGCGCCAATCTCTGGGTGGCCAGCGATATCGGAATAAGCAAATTCCTCCCTTATGATAATGGCGGCGGAATTAAAGATAACGCCCGCCAACTGGGCGGAATTCCCAGGGATGAGGATGCTGTTTGCGTGGAAGTAATTGGGAATAACCTTTGGGCAGGAACTGCGCGAGGAGTCGCTTTTATCGACAAGGGAAATAATAATATCCAAAATCCTGCTTTTTGGCGCTCCTTTGTAGCTAATCAAAACGGCCTGTCAAATGCCAATATCAAAGCTATCATCTCGTATCATGATACGGTTCTGGTAGGCACTACCGACGGATTATTCAAGCTCCTGGTTTCTCCCGATACTTTGTGGTCGCCAATTGCATTTGATGGCGTCACGGTTATCACCCTATACATGTCAGGTTCGATTCTATTGGCCGGTACTAATACGGGGATTTTCCAATATGATGGTATGAACTGGACGGAATATCCTGGTAACGGCCTCCCGGGCAATCTGGTAAATGATCTGGTACTTGATAACAGGGAAACGCTTTGGGCTGGCACACCAGTAAACGGCCTGGGAGAGTTCAATGGGACGGATTGGGTATTACATTCTATACCGGGTCCGGC
>DOTU01000170.1 GCA_003520965.1 Candidatus Zixiibacteriota bacterium | reverse complement strand
GACACGAGGATTATGATTCCTCTGCTCTAGCCAACTGAGCTACGCCGCCATAAATAAGATATCGGTTCAGAACCGACCAGCCTAATTTATAGTATCGGCGAGGCTTGTCAAGGTAAAAGCAAGGACTAAATTTATCCTATTTTTGGCCAAAAAGCGCCTTGACACGCCTTTAATGATGGAGTATTGTTATTATGTTATTAATAAACTAAAAACGGAGGTTTTCATGCGCTTGGTACCGCTTTGCCTTATACTGGCATTAACAAGCATAGTAAATGCCGCCTCAATAGTACTACCGGGAACAGTTAGCTCCAGTAGTTACGATATCTTGACGCTCAATAATTCGATACCGCAAAGAAGTATCTCTTATAATATCCAAACCTTAGCTGGCGACGATGTTACATTAAGGCTTAGATATATCAACCTAAACTCATTGAATATCCCCTTCGGAGATACAGTAACATCGAGCGCATTTGAAATATCAATTGGCGATAGCTCCATTATTTCCATAGGTGATATTACCAATGATCTCTTCAGAGAAACATCGGCAAATATCAGCGATCTCGCAATTGGTGATACCCTGACGCTTCATTTTATCTTAGGTGAGACCTCCGATGCCATTGGCCTTTATGAGCCCTGGCTGGCAATAACTGACAGCATTTCACCCGACGGCATTACCGATCTTACACCCTACCATGTGTCGGGCTTAACAATCGGCCTCTCCTGGAGTGCGTCCGGTGACGACGGCCTAAATGGTAAAGCGCAAGTGTATGAGCTTCGTTACTCGGAAGAACAGGTCGGAGAGGACACGTTAGGCTGGTGGAATAATGCTACTCAGGCTTCAGGACTGCCTGATCCTGGGGTGCCGGGTTCGCCTGATTCGTGCCTGGTGGAAGGACTCAGGCCGAATAGCCCTTATTATCTTGCAATTGTAGCATATGACGAACTTGGAAACCGATCTGAAATTTCGAATATCGCGGCCTGTACTACCGGGGTGTCTCAATATTGCCTGTATTATGATGGTGACGATTACGCCAAAATTCCATTCAATCCTGTGCTCAATACGGATTCGGCAATAACCTTGGAAGCCTGGTATTATCTTCAAAGCGATTTCGGTGGTATGCATGCGGCGGTAATTGATAAGCCAGCGCCTAATCATGAAAGCCCATTCTATCAATACAACCTGGTTCCAGTAGTCCCTCCCGATAATATTCCGGATTTCTATGCTCAGTTGGCTGTCAATGATATTTACCATCCCTTTGAAATACAAACAGCGGGCGAGGTTAATTCCTGGGTACATATAGCGCTTACGTTTGACGGATATAGCAAAAAGCTATATATGAATGGTGAATTGATTGGAGAGATGTCCGAGGAAGGAGAAATATCCAATTATAATACCGATATCAGGCTAGGCGCATTGGGAAATATGGATTCCTGGTTCTTCAAGGGATATATCGACGAGATTAGGCTTTGGGCCGTAGCGCGTACCCAGGCTGAGATAGTGGAAACGATGAATCATACTTTGCAGGGGGACGAGCCGGGACTAGTTGCCTACTGGAATTTCGATGAAGGCCAGGGGCAGGTAATCCACGACTTGACAGCCAGCGGTGTAGATGGTTATCTCGGCGATTTGTCGGGGATTGACCCGCGCGATCCCACCTGGATAGAATCGACAGTGCCTATTGATACTACAAGAGTGAGAGCTAATGATCGGACGGACCGGTTACCATCAAAGGTCGAGATCGGGCAGAACTACCCCAATCCGTTCAATTCGTCAACACAGATATCGTTTAAATTACCAAAGGCGGATCACGTCAGACTCGATATTTTCGATATGCTGGGGCGTAAAGTGGCTACTTTAGCTGACGGACAATATATGGCCGGCGAGCATCGAGTTAGCTGGACGGGGGTATCGGATGCCGGGGAACATCTCGCATCAGGAGTCTATTTCTACAAATTAAAAACAGAAAATATTGATCAGACCCATAAAATAATGATGCTAAAATAGTCTGATCGCTCAAAAAGAGCCGAATGCCTAAACTTTCAAAAAGACGTATGCGCTGTACTTTTAGCGATTAAACATCTCCTTTCAGCCCTGAAATAGTTTGCGTTATTTTATTCCATGGGTATTTTATTATCCGTATCAGTTTAACTCAAGGCAGCCGTGGCCTTATAGGGTGATATTTACTTTATGAGAGACGAAATTCTACACAAGCTCACCGAACGAGTCAAAGAGTTGACTGCGCTTCATAAGACAGCTCGAATCATTCAAGACGATACGAAATCTGCTGCTGAGATCGCCGGTGAGATTATCATGCTCCTCCCCCCTGCCTGGCAATACCCCGAAATTACATGTGCCAGAATTCGTTTCATGGAGATTGAGGCGGTTACACCTAATTTTAGAGAAACTCGATGGCGACAAGCGGTATTCTTTTCAACTCAAGGCGGAAGAGAAGGCAGTATCGAGGTGTTCTACACAGCAGAGCGCCCCGACGAAAATGAGGGTCCGTTTCTTAAAGAGGAGCGCGACCTGATAGAATCGTTGGCTGAAATGCTTCGTTCTTATTTCGAGCGTTTTCTCTCAGATAAAGCCCTTAAAGAGGCACATGATAGCCTGGAGCGAGAGGTTATTGCCAGAACCGCCGAACTGCAAAAGGCAAATGAGGCTTTGCAGACACAAATCTCAGAGTATCGCATAGCCCAGAATAAAATCGAAGCTTATCAAATTCAACTTCGGCAATTGGCTTCTGAGTTGTCATTGACCGAAGCCAGGGAACGCCGGGAGATTGCAGCGGATTTGCATGATCATATCGGACAGGCGCTGGCTTTTATAAAAATGAATATTTCCCAATTCCGGGGCAACGCGATGTTTTGCGGCTTTGAATCCAATATCGAGGAAATTATGACCCTGATGGATCAAACGATACGTTATATTCGCGATATGACCTTTGAGATCAGCCCTCCGATCCTTTATGAGCTTGGCCTGGAGGCAGCGCTGGAGTGGTTGGGAGAGAGATACCAAAATAAACATGACTTAATTATCAAAGTTTCAAAAACAGGTCATGTTGGCATTTTACCTGATGATCTAAAGATCACGTTTTTTAAATCGGTTCAGGAACTACTAACAAATACCGTAAAGCATTCTGGAGCCACTGAAATCAGGATTGATATCTGCGGTAAAGCCGATATTGTAGAAATCATGATATACGATAATGGCTGTGGGTTTAACCGAAGCACACTGGAAAACGGTTCACTACAAAATGATAAATTTGGACTTTTCAATATTCGGGAGAGGCTAAACTACCTTGGCGGCAAATTTGAAATCGATACCGCACCGGGAAAAGGCACCAAGATCAGTTTAATCGCTCCTCGAAAATTAAGAGGATAGATGAAACTCAAAATTCTACTGGCGGACGATCATCGGCTCTTTCGAGATGGGCTACGGAACTTACTCGATAAGCAAGCTGATATGGAAGTTGTGGGCGAGACGTCGGATGGACCGCAGACGGTGATTGCCGTATTGGAGAAAAAGCCACACGTCATACTAATGGATATTTCTATGCCGAATCTAAATGGAATCGATGCCACTCGAAAGATCATCGCAGATAATTCATCATCCAGGATAATTATGCTTTCGATGCATTCCGATCAGAAATTTGTGATCGAGTCGCTCAAAGCCGGGGCGTCCGGATATTTATTGAAAGACTGCGCAATCGATGAGCTTATCGTGGCAATACGGGCGGTAGCGGCCGGGCAATTATATCTGGCCAAGGAGATTGAGAAAGCAGTTATCAAGGATTACCTAAAGCTCGCAGAAAGTAAACCGGATTCGGTGTTTTCCGCCTTAAGCGCCAGAGAACGAGAAGTTTTACAGTTGTTAGCCAGAGGGTTTACTACTAAAGAAATGGCCTCGGAGCTTCACGTAAGTATTAAGACTGTAGAAACTCACCGCAAACAGATTATGGATAAGCTTGGCATTCATAGCATTGCCCAGTTGACCAAGTATGCTATCCGTGAAGGTTTGACACCATTGGATTAAAACATTCTCAGTAAAAAATGTTGGGGGGTCACGGTAGACTATGACTCCCAAAGTACACCGTTATAATTAACATTACCTCGCTCAACCATTAGATTACTATTAAATCGCCAATCGATTCAGGCCCTAAGGCATTTAGCGGAATCAAATCAGGGAATCCCCGATTGCCCGTATAGCCGACATTTTGCTACATAATGGAAAATTGATTGTCCTTTGTGCGGGAGGTTTGTGATGTTTGACACTGGGAA